>CANQZP010000007.1 GCA_947628395.1 uncultured Clostridia bacterium | reverse complement strand
ATGTTACAGAAGCAACAGCTTTCATTCTGTTCTCTGAATTTACTTTTCTTAAACGTACATCTGTTATTTGCATTTTGAGTACTCCTTCCAATGTTTTATTTAGCACATATTATAAATCTTAATATGTACCTATTTTTATTATTCGCCAAAAACATTTTTTTTCCTTCTTTTTTTTACATTATTTATTAACCTTTTTTCACATAATAAAAATTTTTTTCATAGATTATACTAATATCCTTGAAAAATATTGAAAAATATTATATAATTCAACTGTTTAGAATAACTATATATATTTTACACAACTTCTCGTACTTTATTCAATAAAAAGCTAAAAAAGGAGTGTTAACTTTGGAATGTAAAATTACAGATTTGAATCAATATAAACATATTCACCTAATAGGAATAGGTGGAGTTAGTATGAGCGCTATAGCAAAAACTCTACATCAATGGGGATTTCATATCACTGGCTCTGATACATCTCAAAACGAATTTACTGACAAATTAATTGCGTCAGGTATAAAAGTTACCCTAGGTCATGATTTAACAAATTCTAGAAATGCTGATTTAATAATCTATTCAGCTGCAATAAGCAACAGTGACCCAGAAATAATAATGGCAAAACAGTCAGGAATTCCATTAGTAACTCGTGGTGAATTAGTAGGATACCTTACAAGAAAATATAAAGAAAGTATATGTATATCTGGAACACATGGAAAAACTACTACAACATCTATGATATCTCTATGTTTCCTTGAAGCCAAAACAGATCCAACAATACAAGTAGGCGCTATATTAAAACAAATAGATGGAAATTATACAGTCGGAAATAGTGATTACTTTATACTAGAAGCCTGCGAATATATGGATAACTTTCTAAGATTTTCACCAAAAGCCGAAGTTATTTTAAATATAGATAATGACCATTTAGACTACTTTAAAACATTTGAAAACATAAAAAATTCATTTACTAAATATGCAGAGCTTATTCCTGAAAATGGTGTACTAGTAACAAACGCAGATGACTCAAACTGTCTATCATTAAAAGAACACGTAAAAGGAAAATTTATTACTTATGGAATAAAAAATCAAAATGCTAATTACACCGCAAAAAATATAAGATATAACTACTTAGGTTGTCCGGAATTCGACGTATTCTATAATCAAAAATTTTATATGCATATAAAATTATTAGTATCAGGAAATCATAATGTATCTAATGCCCTAGCATGTATCGCACTTTGCTCATACTATGGAATAAACAAAAATAGTATAATTATGGGATTATCAAAATTCACAGGAGCACATAGAAGACTAGAATATGTTGGAGCATATCATGGATTTAGCGTATATGACGATTATGGTCATCACCCTACAGAAATAAAAGCTACAGCAGAAGCTATAAAACATAGAACATTTAACAAATCTTGGGTTATATTCCAACCACATACATACAGTAGAACTAAAAACCTATTAAATGATTTTGCAGAATCACTACTTTCTTTTGATAATATAATTATAACAGATATATATGCAGCTAGAGAACAAAACATATATAATGTATCTTCTCTAGATTTAGTAAATAAATTAAAAGAATATGGAAAAACAGCTATTTACATGAAAGACTTTGACCAAATAGCCGAATATATAAGAAAAAATGCAAGTCAAAATGACTTTATATTAACCTTAGGAGCTGGAACAGTAGTAAATATAGGAGAAAAAATAATAAAACGAGATAATTAAAATTTTTTTCATACAGGGGGACGGAAATTTTTTGAGAAAAAAAGAAATTTCAGACATGGGGACGGAGTTATTTGTCTAAGAATTTTCAATTCTTAGACAAAAACTCCGTCCCCTCTGTCTGAAAAAAAAACGTAGGGCGAGCCTCTAAGTCCGCCCGGTTTTTTATTGTATAGGAAAAATCGACTTCTTAGTTTGACATAATATAAGATTTTTCCGTATACAACAAAGTTAATTTACCTTGATTCGTGCAATAATTGCGAAGCAATTTTGCACATGTGGGCGTCGAAATCTTTGATTTCGGTTACGCCCAATTTTTTTATATACATCTCTTCAAATCCAAACACCCTGTAGGGGCGGGGCTTGTCTCCGCCCATTTCTTCAAAATAATCTCCTGCATACCGTAGGGGCGATTATCAATCGCCCGTCCTTCAAAGAACGAGCGAAATACTTTTTTAATTTGAAAGTTGCGACAGCAAAGCTATTAAAAAAATCAATTCTTCTACTGCTTTATCCATTTATTTATTCTTCTAATATTTCATCATTTCCTTAACCATCAAATCCGCAAAAACCGCATACCCAATCTCAGGATTAGAAACAAGAACATTCGTAACAACCCCAATTAACTTACCATTTTGAATCAACGGACTACCGCTCATTCCACAAATAATACCACCAGCCTTCTCCTTTAAAGCCTCATCAGTAACCTTTATCTGCATACTCTTATTATCACTATTATTATTCTTATCAATCCTTTGAATATCAACCCTATATTCCTTTACTCCCTGTCCATCTAAATCACACAAAATAGAAGCTTCACCTATCTTAATCTCATCTCTTATTCCAATCTCCATAGTCTTACTCGTATCAATTCCTAAACTCGACAAATTCGATAAATTACCATATATTCCAAACTCAGTATTGCTATTAACCTCACCTAATAAAACTCCATTTGCAATACTACCCTTAATTTCACCAGGCTCCCCTACTTTCGCTTTATTAATACTAACAATATTAGACGTAACAAGCTCACCAGATTCAATATCAATTAACTCCTCTGTATCAGTATCAAAAATACCATGACCTAAAGCAGCAAACTTTCCAGTTTCAGGGTCATAAAACGAAATTGTTCCAACACCAGTTGCACTATCACGAACCCATAATCCCAATTTATATTCACTCTCACTCGCCTTAACAGGAGTAATAGTAGAAGTAAGAACAGTTCCATCTCTCACATATTTTATAATCAAATCATTTCCCTTTGAAGAATTAACAACACTCTTTAAAGTCTCTACAGAATCAATCTCATAATTATTTATCTCTACAATAGTATCCCCTTCTTTAATATCACAATTCTCAAAAGGCTTCACAAACTCATTAGACTCGCCTTCAATCTCAGACATTCCAACAACTAAAACACCATTTGTATATAACTTTAATCCAATTAAATTTCCAAGAGGAACTACACTAATCTCTGGAAGAGTTGTTACAGTAATATCTTTTAAAGGAATCGCTCCAAATAAACTAACTGACATATTATTTGTTCTAACGTCACCACTTTCCCATGTTTCAATAATACCTCTATTAATAGTCTTTATCTCTATTCCAAACAATGTATTAATATTTAAACTCTCCCCATCCATTAAAACCATTTTTGATGGAATATTAGTAATATTACATACATACATAAAAATAATAAATAAAAAAAATATTAATATTATTGCTTTTTTAATTTTCATAAATTACCTCTGAAATTTATGATAACCATAATAACAATAATTATTAATATTTTTTAAAAGATACAAAACGATTACTAATTAAATGAAAATTACTCTTCTTCTTCCTCAGAATCCTCTAGAATTTTTATATTATCGACTGAAAATTTTAAACTTTGATTAATAAAACTATTTACTGAAGGCAAATTATTATCTAATACTATTCTTCTTATTTTTTCTAACAATTCAACTTCTATCCTACAAGTAAATTGTTCACATTCTTTCTTTTTCCTATTTTTAATAATAAAATCTGGCATAATTTTCACCTCTTAATTTTAAATAATATTATAATTCTTTAAAAATATCAATAATAATTTTTTTTAAACTAAATTGGTATTTTTTTGATTTATAAATATATTTTACATCAAAATATATTATTTGTCCAATTTTTTTGTATATTTTTTGAAATTTTTTAGCAAATTCATTTCATATGAACAAATCTCGCTTCTCGAGACCTTTTCTCTACATCTTAAAGTTTGCTATCTAAATTCAAGGTCTCAAAGAAGCGTAAAGATTTGTTAACGCGAAAATTTACAAAGTAAATTTTCTGTGCAATGTTATTTTTTTATATAATAGGAAAGTAGAACTTTCCTATTATATAAGAAAAGTGGCTTCGCCACATGTCACTCGCTTCGCTCGGACGAATCAAGGTAACTTAACCTTGTTGTATAGGAAAGTCTATTGTTCTTTTTTGTCTATTACGCTTGCTAACCCCGCAAGCTATAGCCAAAAAAGTCGATTTTTCCTATACAATAAAAAAATCTAGCTTAAAACTAAGCTAGATTTTTTCCTCATTCCTCATCATAATCTTCATAAGATTCCTGAGAAGATACTATTTTTGAACCCTTATAGCTAAGAGTTTCGATAAATTCTCCTGCTAAGGAGAAAACTATCATGCTTCCATTAAGATATGCAACAATATTATTGGGCGTAACCTTAATAGAATCAAAGTCTACTATTCCTTCTTCAAACTGTAACCTTTTTGATTTTTTCTTTAAAAAAATCAACATTTTTACCCGTTCGTTTTCAGGATTCACAGATATTTCGTACTTTGGTTTCATAAATATTCCCCCCTAGAAGAAAAACCTATAACAACTGTATCTTTAAAAATTATATCATATTTTTCTTTATATTTCAATACTACCTATTAGCATAAGTATTTGCATTATGAAGATTATTTCTATATTTAGCTATATAAGTATACCAAGCTTTTTTTCTTTTATTTAATTCATCGTCAGATGTTCGATTACTTACAGTTCCTGTATATTCAGTTCCATCATCATATACCCATTTATTTCCACCAACATCAGGTATTTCCATAACTAATTTTTCATCAGTATCAAGTCCTGTTCTTCTCATCTCTCCATCTTCATCAAATTTTACCACAGGTATATAGTTATTACTTACTATACACTCATAACATCCAGTGTTTTTATGGTCATACAAATAAGCAGTCATTACTTCTTGAGTCTCATATACTTTTATTTCTTTCAATTTCTTTTCAAATGCTTCTCTGCTTCCTCCAATAAGTGTATAATCATTTACAATATTCCAATCCGAGTCATAATAAATGGTACTATCTTTATCATAATAATATAAATTATTTTTAACTTCAGCTGTTTTGTCTTCGTATAATAATCCGCCAGGATTACCCTTATAATACTTTCCATCTTCTTTTTTATACCAAAAATCATCATCATCTGAATAAGTTTTTACTTCAACTTCTCTAGCATCATACTTAAATTGTGCACTAATATCTGCTCTTGGATTAGCTGTTTCAATAGTATCAAACCAGCTTGTAACAACTGCTGGACAATCTATCTTATGATAATCATTATAACTAGTAGTCTCTGGTCCACCAATACTCTTTGTAAAATATAAATTATTTTTATTGATAAATTGATTATTATTTGCACTAGTAACTATAGCATAATCATTAAAAGTTTTTGTTCCACAAGGTATTCCTTGTAAAAATACGGTCATACCTATATTGCCTAATATTTTTTCCCAATCACTCTGTGAAAAAATTGGTAATCTATTTTCAGTTAATAAATCCATATTTGTACTATAAGTAGATATTGCTGAATTTAAACTATATAATATAGAATTTTGGATTACTGATTTTCTGTGATTAGTAAATATAGAAGTTTCAGAATCAGGATTATTTATCAAATTATCGCTATTATCATAAATATCAAAAATCTTATCATCACTCGTAAAACTTAGTTTTATTTGATCATTAATTCCATTATCTTCACCATCATCAGGTACTATTGCATTTTTATCAATTTCTTCATTGATATCAGATGCTTTAACTATACCACCTAAATTCTCATCAATCCACTTAGAAAAATAATATGCCTTTATATAATATTTTAACGCATCACTATCTGTAATTTCTTGACCTTTATACTTTAAACTTGTAATAAATCCTTGATTTACTGAATCCTCAATAATTTGATCTCCTGTTTGATATCTTTTTCCTGTCACAACATCAAAAGAATAAGATTGACCATCACGAGTTCCAAAATAATTGTTAGCATTAGCTGTAGGAGGAGCTTCAGTATAGTTATAATCATTTATATAATTGTATGCAGTATCACCATCTATTTCAACATACTCAGTATTGGCGTCAGAAACTACTTGTATAGGATTTCCTGAAGAATTAAACCCCGTTCTTTTTATTTTTTTAATTTTCAACTTATTGATAACGTCTGTTATACTATTATAATCTATCAAATATCCAGATTTTGTAAAAGGCTGAAATTTTCCAGAAGCATCTTTTATCTGTCCATATACAGTAATATGATTATCTAAAGAATAATTTACAACAAGGTTATATTTATTAGAATCTGAATAGCTCGCACTATAATAAATATAAGGTTTTAACATGTAATCATAAGATATTTTAGCATTACTCATATCCGTTGTAGCTTTGCTTGTATCTACAGTACCAGAAGAAGAATCTTTTACAACTGTACTGTCATTTCCTTCTCTTAAATAATATATATTTCCATTATCATCTGTAGCGCCCAATCCTATATCATCAGTAGCAACTTTCGGCATTTTAGTTGGTGAATAAATATAATATCCATCATAACTAGTAAACAAAATAGCTGGTACATACAGTCTTAAATCAATAGAATTAGTACCTGAAACACCCATATTAGTCGCCAAACTATTAAAAAATGTATTAACTGACGCTAATACATATCTTTTATTATCTTCTCCCTTAGCCACAGTTGCACTCATAGTATTCATCTCATATGCCAAAATTGCATCATAAGTAGAATCCTCTAACATAGTCTTATATTGAGTCTGTAATGTAAGTGTATCTATCTGATTATGTACGTACTCTGATAATACAACTGATATTGGGATTATCATTATTAAAAAAATTATAGACATTTTTTTATAATTCATTTAAACCCTCTTATTTTCCATTTGATTTAATAGTTCTTGTTGCTTGAGCTCCTATAACAGATGTTCCTTTTCCAGATACTTTATAAAGGACATTAATTACTGATTGGTATATAGTAGTATCTGTATTTTTTACAGATACAGATATTGTATCTCCGGCTTTACAAGGAACTACTCCTTTTTTCTCTAAATCATCTAATATTTGAGACGTATAAATTGAATATTTTTCATTTTCGCCAATTACTGAACTAGAAGTCCAAGCAGATTTATTTCCTATATTCTCATCAATAGGTTCTAATACTATACTGGGTTCAAAACTATGTGTCTTTGGTAATTCTTCTTGAAATTTTGTCCAAGCCTCTTCTGTAATTTGTCCTTCATTACTAACTGTATCAACAAAATTAGATACAGCAACTTGTGCTGCTTGTTGAGCAACATCGTCACTTCTAGCTGCTATAGTTCCTATTGGTACTAATACTACTACTGTAATTATTAGTACAAAAAATATTACCTCTGTAGCATGTTCCATATTACTTCCTCCATTTTTTTATTTTATATAGTTGGTTATTGTACTGTATATGTAACAATTACCTTTTTACCACCATCTATAATTGAATACCAATTTCCAAATCCATCTGCTTTGTATCTTCCAGATGTATTATATTCTAAATAAGATTCTTCAAAAGTCTTATCTTCATCATTCATTAAATAATTATTTTTTGACTTATATTGTATTTCAGATGTACCAATTGTTATATCTTCACCATATATATAAGCATTTATCCTTTTTAACGTATTAGAATAATTAGTATCACCATTTCCCCAAGGCGCACCATACATATAAACTGCTGATGACGTATCAACATATTTTTCCAAATCCCTACTACCGCTATTATTGTTAGGGTCATTTGCAATACGTCCTTCTATTGTTGAATCAAATACTTGAAGCTCTTTTTCAACATTTCCATCTCTCTTACAAATTCTTACAGTAAATCCCTCTTGAAAATATCTATATATAGTTGGAATAACAGTTTCAATTCCAACTTTTCTTGTAACACCAGTTTTATTAGGTTGAATCTGCTGATAATAACTTGACTTATCAGCAGCAGCCAAAACTGCATCTGTTGTATTTTTAGCTTGTCCAAATAACATAAGTGTTATTGTAAAAGCTACAATAAATAGTAATGCTGCTCCACCCATATAAACAGCTTCAGAAATATTCTCCATTTAATCCTCCAATAATTTTACTATTTATTTTACACAATTTACTATTATTATATTATACTTCTGTAATTGTTATAGTAGTTATAATTCCTGCTGTCATATCATTAGTTACATTATATTTTCTACTACCATTTATTCTTGATTTTAAAGTTGATAAATTTTTAGCAACTTCATTTACATAATCTTCAGTATTATTACTTGTTCCAGCTTCACCATAACCATTACCAGTAGTTGTAGGTGCTGGAGAAGAAAAGTCCTCAATTTTAATTTGAACAAATTTACCAGCTTGATCAACATTTTCATTATTACTACTTATTACATTATCTATTAAAGCTTTTACATCATTTGCATTTTTTGCATTTCCCATATATGATGTAAATTTACTATTATAAGCATCTTTTGCTTGTTGGTTCATTGAATTTCCTGCTGCTGATATTGTATCTTGTGATGAATTATATATGTACATTGATACTGCTATTAATAATATTGATATTAATATAGCTCCTGCTATTATTAACGCTTTTGACGCATTCTCCATTTTTTTTCCTCCTTAGTTTATCAAAATTTTTTCTTTTATTTTAAGCCTTTTTTAGGCAATATTAAAGACTAAAATTATTTATTATTCAATTGCTTTAAATACAATCTTTTTTATTCTTCCTGTTTTTTCATGATATTCAATTTTTTTGCATTTAAAAAACATATCTGAAAATAATTTATCTACTTTATCTATAGTTGAAACATCAGACAATAATAAGGCTTCCATAGGTATAACTGAGTCTCTAGATTCAATTTCTAGATATACTTTTATAGAATTTGTATCATTTTCTAAAAACTCACCTTTTTCATCAGTTTCTATATTATTTCTTCTATTAGTATCTATCGCTTTATTCATAAGTGTAATTAAAGTATTTATTCTCACATTATTTTTTTCATATTGAGTATATTCAGAATTTTCACTAATTATTTCTCTTTTTATTTTTATATTATCAAAATAATTTAATAAAATAACTGATACGACAATAATTAAAAATAATATAACAAAAAATATATTTTTTTTCAAGTCTACTCCTTTATTATTTTAAATAGAATTTTACATCATTTATCTTACCATCACTATTGTATCCTGCGATAGAAATTCCCCATATATCTGTATCTTTAGAATATGCTTTAATTAATTTATGATAAATAAGCTGAGTAAAATTTTTTCCAGCTACATCTTCACAATTAGGTATTCCATCTTCATCTTTTCTTATTAAAGTGGTACAATTAGAGCTAGTATATAAATTAATTTTTATATAATCACTATTTTTATCATTTGCATCATACACATATCCTTCATCTATATATTCTTGATTTATATCTTTTGCATAATTAATAGCAGATATAACATCATATATCGTTATTTTACCTGTTCTTGTAACAGTTCCTGCATCATCAACTGTATCAGATATAGCAGCCAATTTAGTAAATGGTTCATTGTAAGTACTAATAGCTTCTTGTTCTCTTCTACTTTGATAAGTATTTCCTAAATTTCCACCATTCCTAAATAATGCTATAATTACTGCTAATGTAAGGACTGATATTAATACTGCTGCTGCTAATATTAATGATTTTGAAACATTTTCCATTTTTATACTCCATATTAACGATAATCATAATTATCTAAAGACTGTTCAACAAATTCCATTTTATTTACTCTTCCAGTCACACTGTTATATTCTACATTTGTACATGAAAAAGCTCTTCTTTTAAAATCAGTTACCCAACTATAAATTAACGTGTAATCTGATTTTGTTCCGCTCTCTAGTAGGTCCATTTGTTGTAGTTGTTATAATTTCTCTAAGTTCTTCTGAGCCCGAGCCTGTAAGCATATTATCGTATGTCTTAGCACCACCAAATAATTTCAATTCACCTCTAGGTATTGTAATTGGCGTATCACTAGACCTAGCCAAATTTCCATTTACGTAATAATATTCTGTCTTAGCTAATGGTTGTTCAGCATTAATACTAATTTTAATATCTACATAATATGGACTTGCTAATTGTTCGTCATCAGGATATGTATCATAATACCTTGTATTATTATCATAAGCTAAATTTACTACAGACATTACATCTGTTCCATACATAAAAGATTTATTATATGCTTCAAACTTAGCATTATATTCTTTGTTTTCTTCTATAAGCTTATTAGCTACTTTAGTATCTTGGAATAAACTTATTGAATCTTTTACATATAGAAATAAGTTAAATAACAATACACTAAGTAAAACACTTGCCGCCAATAGCAATGCCTTTGAAGTATTTTCCATCTTTTACTCCTTTTTTTTAATATTACATAGATGTACTCATTGTACTAAATGCATTTGTCATACTTAATAGTCCTATTACACATAGTGGAAGTATTAAATATCCAACAAATAAGCATACCATAGGTGCAAATCCTATAACTTTACCAATTAAAGCTTTTCTCTTTATTAGTCTTTCATTAGATTCTTTTCTTTTTTCCTGATAATATGCTCTTTCTGTATCTAACTCATCAAAAGCTTCTCTAATTGGTATTTTTTCAACTGCTGATTGAAGTCCTTCAACAATACGAATTAATTGCGCAAATGTTATATCATTTTTTAGTTCCTCTAAAGCTTCCCAAGCTCCACTTTCAAAGTTATTAACACATTTTGAAATAGGGTCTCTAAATATATTTGAATATCTTTCAAGCCATTCTAGAATCATTTCTACATTTACTCTTTCAATTTTCATAAGCATTAGGATTATTGTTTGGAACTGCATTACTTCATTTTCCATTTCTAACTGTCTCATTTTAGCTTGGAACATAAGTAACCATACTGGTGCGAAATATGCTATTCCTGCTATCGCAAATGCTCCTAATAATTCAAACCATTTTACAAATTCATTTTGAATTACTTTTAGTTTATCATATATTTTTTGAGCTTCTTCTTTTAATTCATCTTCTGTAGCACTTTTATAATATTCATCTTCAGCAATATCTGATTGAATTTCTTCTACTGTTATTTTTCTGTTAGATTTATATTTTGCTAAATATTTATTATGTACTTCAAGTTTTTCCATAGCTTTTCGTTCATCTTTTTCTGACATAGCTCCAATTAAGTCATAATCAGCTTCTGGCTCTTCATAGATGTATTGCAGCGTTATCCTATGTAATTGATTAAATACAAACAGGGCTATTACAAAACCTATAATCGCATACACTACTCTATCAATATAGAGCCATTCCATCTTCAGCTTTGTAGCTGAATCTTTCATAAGTTTAATTTTTAATCTATATTCTTTAGTTCCTTTTTTAGGAACTATCATATTTATCAGTTTTTTAATAGGTGGTTTTTTATATAATTTTTGTTCCCAAGGATTTTGCATATCTCTTTCTGTATTTACACTACCATTGTCTTTTAATTTTCTTACTAGTACATAACAAATTACTGTTAGTATAACAAGTAATATCTGTACTATAAATCCTAATTTACCATTATAGAAACTTTTAGTAAAAGAAAACTGACTTAAACACCAAGATTTTATTGGTTGAATAAATAATATTGGAAGTGCAGCAATTAGTGATAAACTTTGAAATACATAATCTAGTTTATCTCTTTTTAATATTTCAATCTGCATCTCTTGAGTAATATTATTTAAGTTTTTTAAGTATAGTGATGCTCCATCTTTATCTGTTCTATCACCAAATTCTTTTGTTAAATATGATATACCTGCAAATTCTTTTAAATAACTATTTGGAGCTATATCATAATATTTTTCAAGTTCCATTTCTGGATCATCTGATATTAGTATTTCATATATTTTTTCAGCTTGTCTTGATACTTCTACTTCATCATTTTGAGCTACTTCATAAACTGCTTCCTCTACTAAATTAAATTCATGATATGCATGTCGCATTTCTGCAAACATATCTATTTGTTGTTTTAAAAGTGCATTATCTTTTTTATCTACATATCCTGATAACAATGTTTCTATAAAGAATAGCTCAAATACAAGTAAAGTTGCTAGTAATAAGAAATTTGATTTTGTAAGTAATATGATTGCTAAAGTAATTGGTATTACTGTAATTATAGCTTTAAGCATCATCTGAGCTGTATCTCTTCTTGTTCTGTATTCGTCTCCTAAGTTTATTATTTCTAGTCTTCTTCTAACTTTTAATACATATCTTCTTAAAAATGGTATTGAAACAAATTTTACATATAATTTTTGATATGTAATTTCCATTGAGTGTTTTTTTACTTTTGTTCCTTCAGTAAGAGATGCTACGTATTTTGTATTTTTCTTTAATTTTTTATTTAATATTAGAAATGCTACTACTATTACAGCAAATACTCCTAATGTTATTAATATTAAGTTTTTTAACATGTCGTTTGACATTTCTAGTTAGCACCTCCTTTGTTTCATTTATTGTTTTGTTTCGGGCGATTAAAATCCCCATTCAGGTTTTAATTTTGCGTTTTTGGTGGTCTTCCTCTTCTTTTATGTTGCTCTGGCATAGGACTTTCAGTATAACCTTGATTCATAATATTCGGATCTATTTCGCTATAATTTTGATTATATTCTTGTCCCATCATATTTGGATCCATTTGATTATAACTATTATCAAATCCTTGTCCCATTCCTGATTGATTATAATTTTCTGTATATTCTTTCTCTACAGGTATTGCACTTACTGGAACAAGTTCATCCTCTTCTTCATTATATTTTGCTATCTTTTGTGGTTTAATTCCCCAATTTCTCTCTAAGAATGCATCAAATCCATCAACATCTGATTCATCCATATTTTCTCTCATTCCCTTTATGTTTTCCTCTGAAATTGGATTTACTAAAACATAAGAATCATTAGAGAATTCTAATATATTTCTATATTTATATAATTCTCTATTAGTAGATTTAGAAAAATATATTGTAGCATTATCCATGAATTTTTCTATTTTTCCTTCCATGGTCTTTTCTTTTCTATAATCATTTGTATATTCATTTTTCTCTTCTACTGGAATACATTCTGTAATTCTTTCTATATATCTTCTACCTCTAAAGTCTTTTACTAAGTGAATATCAAAGTTTAATACTTGAACAACCTGCTCTTCAGCAGTTCTTTCATCTGCGAATACTCCTGCTCTTAACATTGAGTTTCTAAGAGCTGTTACTAAGTTTGGAAATGTTTTAGCATGGTGAGTAAATAATGTAAATTTAGATGCAACCTGTGCTGATTGAATCATCCAAGATGCTACGGGGTCTGTTGCAACCTCACCTATGATATTAACACTACCATCAGTTTTCTTCTGAACGTCCAAACACTCTTGACCAGCTATTGTTTCTGTTTCTCTCATTGATAAGATATTTCTAGTTGGATATATTTTTCTTAAATGAAGCTCGAATGCAGTTTCTGTTATACGTAAGTTCATAGTTTCATATATATTTTCTATCATTGCCATAAGCATTGTTGTTTTTCCGGCAACCTTGCTCACCAGTAAGAGCTATAATTCTGGCTCCTTTTACTAAATATTTTAATAATTCTATTGCTTCTTCTTTTCCATCGAATTTTACTATTTGTTCTAGAGTAGCTCTCTTTGTATCGAACTTTCTTACGAAGAATGCCCATGTTTCAGACATACTTGGTCTAACAACAACGACACGAGAACCATCTTTCATTTCATTGATTTTATATCCATTTGTATCTGATAATTGTCCTGGGTTATTATATTTATAGATATTTTGACATACTCTTTTAAGTTCGCTTTCAGTTCCAAATGATAGGAATGCTAAACGAATTGATTTACCTTGGAAGAATATCCATATACTATCACAAGCTCTAGGAACTTTAGCTTCCATAACTTGATTTAAATAATCTCCATCTGTTTGAGCAACTTGGCTTAAAAATGATTCTGGAAGTCCAGATACACCACCTGAAACTCCATCTATATTCATATCTCTTACTTCATCAATACTACTATATCCTTTGTATTTTTGATATATTCTTTGTACTATTACCTCCAATTTATCAGAAAAGTCTAATTGTAAATTCTCAGTAGCATATATATCATCAATCTCTTGACTAGTTATTACATAACATGGTTTTGTTTCTCCATCTATATATTTTAATGAAGCTAAATTATATTTTTTTATAAGTTGTGTTAAAGCTTCATATCCAAATTCTTTCTTATATTCATGAATTAAAATATCAAATTTATCTTGAGCTGTTAATAATGATGGAATATCAAATGGAATACCTCTTGAAATATTAGCTTCTGTAACTCCATATTCCTTAGAAAGCAAGTCAAATATTAATTCTTTAACATACTTTTTATCATTAACATCTCCATAAGTACATCCTTTTAAAGCTTTTTTCAATTCGTATTTCTTATTTTTTCTTCTTTTTAATTCTTCTTCTGAAAGTCCTATATCATATAAGTTTACTTTTGTAATTTCGTCTAATCTTCTTTTAACGAATTCAATCATTTTGTCTAAAGTATATGTCTGATCATCTACTTCAACTAAATTTTCTGTTTCTTCGTTTTGTCTTTGTTTAATTTTGTGCATTACGAACATTATTACAAAAGCAATTACTGCGAATATTAGAATTATATTTGTAATAGTCATTTGGAGAAACTCCTTCCTTTTATTTTGATATTCTTATAATGTATATTATCTTCTCATTTGTACTTCTTGTATTTTTGCCATGATATTACTAGCTGATCTATCTATTTCATTTATAAATGCCGCATTTCTATCTGTACTATCCATTATATCTCTTCTAAATTTCAAGAAATACTCTCTAACTGTTCCTTCACTAGCAGCTTCAAAAAATAGTGTATTATATGGAACTGCTGAAAGTTCTCTTCTTTGACCTATAAATCTTGCAACATTTTTCTTTGTATATTTTGAAAATCTATCATATCTACCAATTAGTGGTAATATTTTTTCTGACTTAAATAAAGGATCACTCGCTCTTAAAGCCTTAAATTCTTCTAAGTCTCTCATTCTCTGAGTTATATTAGCCACTATTACATCTGAATCATTTAGAACTTGTTTTATAAAGTTATGATCTAATCCTTTGTGTAGATCTACAAAAACATAATCATAATAGTGTCCTGCCATTTTTATTAGCTCATTAAATCCATTTTTTATTTTTTCAGCTTCTATTTCATTTTCTGGATTTACATTTGTCAAAAGTTCTAATCTGTTTTTAAAAATTACTTTTGTATAATCAGTAATTGATTCAGGAGTAATTTTTCCTGAAGTAATAAGTTTAGTAAGTCCAGAAATTCCTGACCCTAAATCTACTCGTCCACCATACATTCCAACCATAACTTGATTTTGAGCTACTTTATTATCATAAAAACAATTGCTGATTGTTGGATTATTAAAATTAGTATCTATTATCAATATTCTACTATTATGCTCTACTGCCATATATGTAGCTATAGCAACTATTGATAATGTTTGAGCAGTTTCTTTTTTTATATTACTCCAAAAAGTTACAATTGCCATTTTTTATCCCTTTCTTTAAACTTACGCTTCTTTTTCAATTCTTCTAACTACATTTCTTATTTCTCTAGAAGAAATGTTATAATCTAATAAAATTTCTTCTGCAAGATAAGCTAGAGAATCTTTATACTGAGATGTTAAATATCTAAATTTCATTCTTTGTAATCTTTGATTTTCATTTATTACACTTTGGTCTCCTCTATCAAAAGGAAAATATATTTTTTCTTTTTCCCACTCTACTGGAGATTCTTTAGATAAGAAATCTAAATATTCATCTTCTTCTTTTAACATATCTCTTGAAAATAATATTTTTGTCATTTTAATAGGTTCATCTAACCCTATTAAAGTTTCTAATCCCCTTTTCAAAGAATAATTGTCAAAAGCTGTTACAAAATAATATTTATCTGCAGTATTTAATTCAAAATTTATAAATCCTGGAAAAGTATCAATATCAAATAAAACTATATCATAGCTCATATTATCAACTGAAGTAGCACCAAGACTAGCCATAAGGCCTCTTAAATTTTTAAATCCTATAGCAACATCAATTCCTTCAAATTCTGTTATATACGACATAGATAGTGATTCTATAGTTGGAACTGTGTATCTAGCTTTTTGCATCACAGTTCCATCTACTATTAAAATTCTTTTTCCTAGCAATGTCATTATTTTTGAAAGATATAGTAAAAAATCAGTTTTATCATAAGATCCCAAAAAAGCTATTTTTTTCATTAACTTTCATAACCTCCAAGTATTAATATCCTATCTCTCCTAAGAACTCTTCTCTAGCTGATTTTAGATTTTGTTCTTCTGTATTGAATCCTGCTTCAACACTAGAATCTCTTTCATCTTGAGTTTTACCTTCCAATAAACTTTCTACAAAAGCTCTCATACCAATTGGAGAATTTATATCTATTTTACTATTTTGTTTAATAATACTTTGTACTGTTTCGTTTGGTGTATATGTATTTACTGATTGACTCTGTGTTCCATCTGTATATATAGTTGCATACACTTTCGTTCCTTCAATTATATATGATTCTATAATTGCTGAATTGATTGTAAGTAAATCTTTTTCACCAATTTTTAACCATATTGTTGATGAATTTGCATCTTCTACATATTTTTTACTTGCTACAACAAAGTCAGCTCCTGTTGAAAAAGCAATTCTTATATCTATATATTGTCCAGCTTCTAGCGTAGAAGGCAAAGTAATCATATTATACTCTATTAATCTTAAACTATCTGTTTTTTCAGCATTTTCTTCTACCATTGTATCTGTAATTACTGTATTAGGTTCAATATCTATTAAAGCTTTGAAAACTTTTAAATTTCCTTCTTCGTCCTGTAAGTTTTCTGTTGTTAAAGCATTTTCAGGTACTGTTGATGAAATTACTTGCATTGATGTTAGTTCTGGAATTTCTCCATCTTTATTAACTTTTTCAGATACCGTATAGACAGTAGCCATTGTTGGAAAAGTAGCAGCTAAATCTTCTTTTTCCTTCTTTACTTTTCTAATTTGCATCAATAAAAGCATTATAACAACTGCTGCTATTAATACAGCTGTTAACATTCCTAAAATAAAAGCCAATTTTGATTTTCTTTGCATTGGATTTGAAGCCATATTTATATCCTCCTTATTCTGCCATAAAAGCAGTCTTTATTTCATTTTTCGATAAAATCATACTAAATATATTGTACAACACCTTATTTCGAATATCAATATTTTTAATTGGTGTAATTAAAATTTAAAATTGCTGTAATATTTTTGTAATATTGATTGTTTCTTCACAAAAAAAAACCAACAGATCAACGCCTATTGGTGACACGTCGAGGCGACATGTAGGGGCAGGCCTTGCGTCTGCCCCTCTTTGAAGAACGGGCGATTAAAATCGCCCCTACAAAATAGTTTTTAATCTTTAATTCAATATAAATTTCTCAATTACTTCTGCAACCCCATCAGAATTATTATCCTTTGTTATATAATCTGCAATTTGCTTTATAGGACCAGTACTATTATCCATTGCAACTCCAAATCCTGCTTCCTCTATCATTTCTCTATCATTAATATTATCTCCAATCGCAATCACTTCTTCCTTTTTTATATCCAGTCTTTGAATTAAATTTTCTAAAGCAGTCCATTTATTAACATTCTTATTTGTAATTTCTGTATAAAAATATTCAACAGGAACTTCCTCTGTTCCAGATTTTATAACTTTTCTAGACATATGAGATACATCTAATACATCAATATCTGTAATATTTCTTATTTTTTTTATTATACTATTAAATATAATTCTACTTTGATCACATACAGTTACTTTTAAAAATTTTTCATTTTCAGATTTTGAGATATAATCTTTTACATCAGAAACAATATTAATACTTGTTCTTTTCTCTTCTTCTTTATGAGCATTTTCTTTATAATAAAAAAGAGTATTATAATTTAAAGCTTTTGTTATTACTTGATTTTCAGTATAAATATTATAATAAATACTATTCTGTTCACAAATATCTACTATATTTAATAATTGTTTTTGAGTTAATAATTTATCATAAATTATTTCTTTTTGTTTTATATCATATACAATAGCTCCATTACCTGATATTAAAAAATGATTAGCTCCTATTTCGTTTGACAAATTTTCTACTGAAGCTATTGGTCTTCCTGAAGCTAAAATAACTTCAATATTTTTCTCTAAAGCTCTTTTTACAGCATTTTTAGTTTTTTCTGTAACTTCTCCATAAGAATTTAACAAAGTTCCATCTAAATCAATTGCAATTAATTTATACATATCTTCCTCTCTCAAATTTTATAATTATTAATTATTATAACCATTCTAAAAAATTTTTTCAATATATATTTTTTCAAAAATTTCCAGTTTATTTTTTGTAATTTTTACACATCATATATAATGAAAAGACAAAATAGTTTTTTCATATTTTAAGAAATCCAGGAGGTGAAATGAAATGGCAAACACAAGTAATAGAAAATTAGTTCCAGAAGCTATGGATTCTTTAGAAAAATTCAAATATGAAGTAGCTAACGAAGTTGGAGTAAACTTAAAAAACGGATATAATGGAAATATATCAGCTAAAGATGCTGGTAAAATCGGTGGTAACATGGTTAAGAAATTAATTCAACAAGCTGAAAACTCAATGATAGGAAAATAGTTTTATAACCTAGATTTTTAATACTGATTTTAATAAGGTAGAAATTTGTCTATGTTTTTTTATATAGTTTTTAACTACATAAAAAGGCAGAAAATAAATTTCTGCCTTTTTTCTTTAAAAAAATATTATGCTTCTGGTTCTACCAAACCATAATTTTTTCCATCTTTTAATTTAAAAATTACATTAACTTTATTTGTATCTACATTAATAAAAGTTAAAAAATTATTTGAAGTTTTTTCTTGTAATTTAAGTTTAGCATCTTCTACTGAAATTGGTTTTATTTCATAATAGATAGTTTTTATTACTTCATCTTCTAATTCTTTTCTGTTTTCTCCATCTATTAAAACTTCTTTAAGTTTTATTGAATCATCCTTATTTTGTCTTTCTTTTTTAGTTTTTACTTTTCTAATTTGACCTTCTAAGATATCTATATTCTTGTCAATAGAAGCATATAAGTCTTTATGTTCTGTTACAGCTCTATATCTTTCTCCTTTATATGAAACTGAAAGTTCAGCAATTTGTAATTCTCTTTCTGTTTTTATTGTTGCAAAAACATCCATATCTTCTGTATCAAAATATTTTTCTAATCTTTCAACCTTTTTTTCTACATAATTTTTAATAGCCTCTGTAGCTTTTAAATCTTTTCCTGTTATTTGTATATTCATATAAAACACCCCTTTTCTTTTAAGTACTCACATTATATCTATTATAATAAATATTGTCAATTCATTTTTTTCTTTTTAATATTTGCCAAACTTCTTATACCATAAACAATATAAAATGGTAAAGTTGCTTGAATTAAAATCATAATCACAGGATAAAACTTTCCACTAAAATTATACACTATTTCTATAGGAGTATTAGGGAAATTCTTTGATATAAACATCAAATTACTATCAAAAATTAAATTAAAAATATAAGCTACAATTCCAATTATCAAAATAAAAACAAAATAATATTTTATATCTTTCTTTTCCAATTTTATATATCCTGTAATATTTACAAGCATACCCAAATATACCATTAGCCCATGCAATATAAAGCTATGTATACTTATAAAATGAAACATCGGATATGTTCCAAGAGACGTATTAGGACATACTAAAAAACACATTCCTGCAATAATTGCTCCACTTCCTAAAAAGACATCTCCTACTCTTTTAAGCATTCCCTTACAAAAGCTACTAAGAATACCAGCATATAAAATTAAACTACAAAAATACAAAGGAACATAGTTATTAGGATTTTTTCCATTTCCAACAACTAAATTAAAAATAATTTTTAAAATTTCTAATACCCAAAGCAATATAGTTACACTTCTTATTATTTTAAGTACACTTTTTTCATTTTTCTTTCTAGTAAAAAATAATGCAACTGCAACTAGAATTATTGTAACTACAAATAAAATAAAATGCCCAACAGTAAATAATTTGCAAGCTGGAAACTTTCCTGGTTTTGCAAAAAACATATTATCACTCCATTTATATACTACTTATATTATCATATCTTAATCACTATTTTTATATCATTTTTAAATATATAAATCAAGATATTTCTCCTAAATTAGACAATATGTATAATTCTTTTTTCTATGCTTTTTTTAACATATCCTCTAAATTATGTGACACAAATTTTAGATTATTAATACTATCCCCTTCTATTACATAAGGTACACAATTTTCTATTTTTAAACTAAATACCTTTTCTTTTGGTTCTAATTTAAACATATTTAAAAATAAACATTTTATTGCATGATTATGTGAGAAAATTCCAATTGTTATATTTTCTTTAAAGTTTAAAGAATCTAGAAATCTTTTACATCTATTACTTACATCTGTATAATTTTCTCCTTCTGGTGCCTTTTGAATAAAATCTTCTCTAAAAAATTTAAATTTCTCATCAGTAAAATATTTTTTATACTCATCTATATTTAAGATTTCTTCTTTATATTTCCCTTCAAATACCCCTAAACATCTTTCTCTTAAATCTTTAGTTAAATTTATTTCATATCCTGGCTTAGCAAGTTTTGCAGTCTGAATAGTTCTTATTAAATCAGATGAATATACCTTTTCTATACTTTTAATAACATCATTATTTGCTAAGTTACTCGCTTGCATCTTACCCTTTTCAGTTAAAGTTGTTAGCTCATTATTAAGAGTACCTGTATATAGAGCTTTTCCTTCATCATTTATTATATTAGCAAACGTTTGGCCATGCCTTACTATAACTAATCTCATTGTTTCCCTCCTAAGCAACTAATGTCAACTACTTTTTCTAAAATCTCTTTTAATCTTTCATCTTTTTTCGTAAGATATAAATAACCAATAAGTCCCTCAAAAGCAGTAGAATACATATAATCATCTGGATTAGAATTCTTTGGTAAATGATGATTTTTTGTATTTCTAGTTCTTCTTACAATATCAAGTTCTTCCTCACTAAGTTCATTCATTATATTTTTTAAAATATTAGCTTGAGCTCCAGCTTTTACAAAATCAATAGCTTTAATATGTAATTTATTTGGTTTTAAATTAGTTGTATTGACTAAATAATTACGAATATATAATTCATATATACTATCTCCAATATATGCCCATATAAGTGGAGACATTAAATTTACATCTACTTCTTCCCTATTTCTATCTATTAATTCCAAAATATACTCCTTTTCTAGTTTTAAATTTTTTCTAAAGTTATTTTTCCTAATTTTCCAGTTCTAAAATCCTCTAAAATAATTCTTGCTACTTTCTCATCATCAACTTGTCCACCTGAAATAATAGCTCCTCTTTTCTTTCCTATAAGTTTCATTATTTCATAAACTCTCTCATTATATAACAAATTTTCATCTTCTAAAATTTCGCAAATCTCCGCTTTTTCTAAATTATATCTAGACACAACATTATCAATATAATTTTCTAAAAATAAAGCTAATAAAGAATATGCTACTTCTATTATTTCTATAACATCATCCTTAATACTTCCAGTATAAGCTAAATTTAATCCAACATTTTCTTCAAATTTAGGCCATAATACTCCTGGAGTATCTAAAAGCTCAATTTGGTTTCCAATTCTTATCCATTGTTTTTGTCTCGTAACACCAGGTTTATTACCTACTTTCATCGATGTCTTTTTAGATATACGATTAATAAAAGAAGATTTACCAACATTAGGTATTCCTAATATCATAACTCTTATAGTCTTATTTATTCTTCCCTTTTCTTTCTGTTTATCTATCTCTTCTTTCATCAAGCTCTCAATACTTTTATTAACCTTGTCGATTCCTTTCCCAGAATTTGAATCAACTTCCAAACAAACTATATTTTTATCATTAAAATACTTTATCCACTTTTTCGTTTCACTACTATCAGCTAAATCAGATTTATTTAACAAAATAATTCTTTTCTTTCCCTTAGTAATTTCAGCTATATCCGGATTCTGGCTAGAAATAGGTATTCTTGCATCAAGTAATTCTATTACAACATCTATTAACTTTAAATCTTCTAAAATCTGTCTTTTCGTCTTAGCCATGTGACCAGGATACCAGTTGATATTTGCCTGATTTTGTCGATTTTCCAATTAAATCACTTCCTCCCTATATTTTCTCCTTATTTCTCCCCTAATAATTTTATTTTTTCAGCATTGTTAAGTATATCTAATTGATATTTTGAAATAGCACTTAATATTTCAAATCTTTCTTCTTTACTTTTTCCTTCTTTAATTAATTCAGCATTATGTGATTCTAAATTAGATAATACTGTTAATTCATTAATTGTTGCATAGTCTCTAACATTAGAATTTTTAGCTAAATCGGGATTAAGTTCTCTCCATTTTTTTGCAGTTGTTTTAAAGATGATTACATTTAAAATATCTGCTTCTTCTGCATATTTTAGCCATCCTTTATTTTTATAGAAATCATTATCTGGTAATATATAATTTTTAATTGCATCAGTATGTATTAAGTAATTATTTTTTGTTAATATTCTTTTTACATCCCATTCTCTGTTTTGATTTTCTAATTGCTTTAATCTTTCAAATTCTTTTATTAAATATAATTTAAAAACTGGACTTATTGCAGACGCAAATTCAAATGCAATATCTTTATGAGCATATGTTCCACCATATTTTCCCATTTTAGAATACATACCTATCGCATCAGTTTTTTCACACCATTCTGTAACACTTGGTGTAAAAGTTAATAATCCTACCTGTTTTCTAAAGTGTTCAGATTCGAACACTTTAAAATTTGGATTGTATAGTTCTTCCCAAGCAGTTAGAAAATCTAATGTACTCCTATTGCGTAGCCAATTTCTTATAACATCAGCTGCTCGTGATTTATCACTTTTTGCTTTTGCTATGTCAGAAATACAAATATAATCTTTTTCATTCATATTAGTTACATTTATTTCAATATTTTGAACTTCTATTATTTTATTTGACATATATTCACCTCCATTTTTATCAAATTACGAAGATAAAAAAAGCAAAAAATTTTGATTTTTCAATAGTTTTGGCTAATGTTTAGATAATTCATACTATACTAGTTGATATTTATTTTCTCTATTATTCATTTTTATCTCCTAATAATTTTATCTATTCCACATTATTAAATTGTTTTATATTTTAACACAAAAACAAGCAATTTTCAACTAATTACTCGCAATCATATTTTGTCAAAAAAAAAGAGAATTTTGACCATTATACAAATCAAAATTCTCCGCCCTCACTAACATTACTATAATCTATAATTATTTTTATCCGCTCTTTCATCAAGCTTCCTATCATAATCTGGATTATCATAAAACCAATTAGTCTTTCTACTACCGCCACTTCCTTTTCGTCCATTATTAACTGCTATATCAATTAACGTAAATAAAGGAATAGCTATTCCTACTATAGAAACAAATGCTGAACTCATATTACTTACACTAGCTCCTCCATTTACAATTCCCATAACTGTATCAAATAAATCTTTTCCAAAATAAGATATGTATAAAACTAGATAAATAAATGCTCCTATTATATTTCTCTTTATTACCAATATTATACAAGGAATTGTTGCAAATAATAATCCAATTTCTATATTCATATTTAATGGTACAAAGCCAATATCCATATCCATTGAAAATGCAATTGCTACAACTAACCTAAATAGCCAAAATAAAACAGCTAAAAAAGTTAATAAATAACTTATCATACTAACCATATTTTTTCCCTCACCTTTTGACAACTTAAAAAATTGCAAAATTAATTTGCAATTTTTCAAGTATATAATTAATCTTCATCAACAAAATTAAATTCATCTTTGAATTTTTCTTTGAAGATTTCAAATACAGCATTTAATACTTCTTCATCATCTACACTAACATAAGAATCTTCATCTTCTGATTCTGTATCTTCAACTTTTAATATTACAACTTCTCCTAAGTCCTCTTCTCCTTCTTCAGTTACAGGTAATAATATTACATATTCTTCTTGATCATATTCAACTAAATCTAAAAATTCAAATTGAACTTCATTACCTTCTTCGTCGTTTAAAACAATTATATTATCTAGTTCTTCCTCATCTATCATATCTTCTCTTTCATCCATTTTATTAATTTCTCCTTTCAAAATTTATTAAATATCAATATAAATAACTTTATTAAAATATATAATAAAACAAAAAAAATTTCAATCTTTTTTTTACTATTTTTTATTCATATACATTTCCAAAATATAAACAGCAGAAATAGTATCAACTAAATTTTTCTTTTTTCTGTTGTTTATATTCAAGTCATTCATCGTCCTATGAGCCTCCACTGTAGTTAGCCTTTCATCAATAGTCTCTATTTTTATTTTATTATATTTACATTTTAATTTATGAATAAATTTATTTGTAACTTCTACTCTTTCAGTTTTAGTACCATTCATATTAATTGGCATTCCAACTACAATAGTAGATATTTCATACTCACTCATTATCTCATCTAATCGTTTTAACAATACTTTATCATTACCCTTATAATGTATTGTTTCCAACCCTTGAGCAGTTATACCTAAACTATCTGAAATTGCAATACCAACTCTTGCATCACCATAATCAATTCCTAATATTCTCATATTTTCTTATTCTAATCCTATATATTTTTTTACCATTTTCTCTAATAGTTCATCTCTTTCTATTGATCTTATCAAATTTCTAGCATTTTCATGACTAGTAATATATGTAGGATCTCCAGATAAAATATAACCTACAATTTGGTTAATTGGATTATATCCTTTTTCGACTAATGCTTCATAAACTTTTTTCATTATTTCTTCTGAATCCAAATTATTTTCTTTCTCAACTTTAAAACTCATAGTCTTATCAAAATCCATAAAACACCTCCAAAAATTTATACAAAATTAATATTATGCTCTTGTTTATCAGCATTATCTAAATATTCCTCTAGTTTTTCAGTAACTCTTTCGATACCAGTTCCTTTATAATAATTAGATAACACAAAATTAACTTTAGGCTTAGCATATTCTCTATATTTCTTATTTTCAACAATTCTTTCAAATTCTATTTCCAATTGTTCTAATTCTTCTCTTAATGTTTTTACCATTTCTAATATATCATCTTCAGACTTTCCAATAAAAACAATTACAAACTTTGGTCCCATATATCTTACAAAAATATCATTAGAATCTATACTGGTTTTTACCCAATTAGCTATTTCAATAATTGTATTATTTCCAGTTTCTCTACTAAATTTTTTATTAATTTCTTCTATATTATTTATACGAAACATACAAACAGTAGATGTAGCAGTAGAATCAATAGTAGCTTTAGCCTGTCCATATAAATACTCAGCAGAATTAAGTCCTGTAAATTGATCTGTTCTAACTATACTTTCCATAGCGTTTTGATAAGAAACTGTTTTAAGCATTGCTACAATATCATCTTTAATAACTTCTAATAAAGTAGTATCAACATTATCAAAAGCATGCATAACAGAACTTTCAATAATCCAATATCCAATATATACATTATCTATATAAAGAGGAAAAAACATAGCAGATTTAGCTCTTGTAAAATCTAATTGCTGATATGGTAATTGTTCACCTTCAGAATCTACTGTAAGATACTTAGGAGTTGCATTACTAATACTGTCTCTAAAAACTTCTTCAGTATGAAGATTACACAAATTTCTCCAAAATTTTTTATCTGTATTTGAGGCTTTAAGTACATACTCCGCACCGTTAAAGACAACAATTGTTGAATATTTTATTCCAAATTTTTCAATTAATACATCATTAACTTTTTTTAATTTTTCATCAACTGATATATCTTCTCCAGTTATATTCATAAAATCTTGAAGTACATTTAAATTATTAATCTTCTTTGAAATATTATTATACATAGTTAATTTATTTTTTATATTAACATTATATACAATTAAAATACCAACAATAGCGACTAATATAACGATGGGTATTAGGACCAACTTTTTCACCTCTAATCTTTTTAATATTTATTCTTCATTTGATTCAAAGTATTATTCATTTCATCAGAAAAATTATTCCTACTGTAATCAGCATTAGCCTTTCCATAAGTTTGCTTACTCATAAGTGGATAAATCATATTTCCCAGTATTTTTAAACTATTTATGAAATTTTTCGAATATCCACTAATAGTAAGTTTACAAGTAATTAATGTCTCCAAATATTTAGAATATACAGCTGGATCAAAAGGTATTGTACAAGCTCTAATTTTATCCTTATTAAACAATTCTGTCATAAAAGACATAGCAGGATCATTATAACAAGACATACCTCCAATGATTGTTTTAGAATTTATGCCTCTTACTTTAACCTCTTTATTAATAACAGCTCTTAATTTTTGAGGATCTAAAATACCTCTAGTTTTAAGTTCTCTTAAAAAAGTAGTAAGTGGTTGAATAGTAAGAACATCCATACTTTGCACTAAATAAATTTCTTGACTATTTGCAAAATATCCAAAATCTGTTTCAAAATCACAATCAATTAAAACTAATGTATGATTTCTAACTAAAGTAGAAAGTATTGATTCTGAATTAGAAACATCTTGTTCTTCATTTGGTACAGAAGTATATATAGTAAGGTTTCTATCAACTTTTATTCCTTCTGCAACACCATTTTCTAATTTTTCAAATGAATTATATGCTATTTTTCTCAATTCTTCATTATTATCTGTAAAAATATAATACGAATTTTTATTTTTTGTCATATCTAGAACAGCAGTATTTACACCTATTGAAGAAAACAAACAAGCTAAATTATTTATCAAGAAAGATGTACCATTTTTACTAGTACCAACAAAAGCAGCTATTTTTTTATCTGAAGTTAGAACCGTACTTAAACTACCTGTTGAATATACTCTATTTTCTTCAATTTTCTTAATCTCATTTATTTTTTGTGTATTCGAATATGGATTAGTATTATTAATTTGGTTATAATTATTATTTTCATATCCACTATTATAATTACCAATCATATTTAATTCATCATTATCGTCCATCTCTTCAAAGCCCGGTAAAGCTCCAGAAGATATATCATTATTATTTATATCATTAAAACTATCTTCTTCAAATCCCGGCAATGTATTATCAATATTACTTTGACTTGCACCTAAATTATCAAAACTATCTTCTTCAAATCCTGGTAACGTATTATCAATATTACCTTGATTTACACTTACATTATCAAAACCAACTTCTTCAAATCCTGGTAATGTATTATCAATATTACCTTGATTTACATCTACATTATCAAACTCATCATCTTCGAATCCTGGCAATGTATTATCAATATTACCTTGATTTACATCTACATTATCAAATTCATCATCTTCAAATCCTGGCAATGTATTATCAATATTATCTTGATTTACATCTACATTATCAAATTCATCATCTTCAAATCCTGGCAATGTATTATCAATATTACTTTGACTTACATTTACATTACTAAAATCATCATCTTCTAAACCTGGTAATTGATTATTAGAATTAACAAATGTATTATTATTAACACTAGAATCATCAAAATCATCAAGTCCTGGTAAAATAGTATTATTATTTTCTTGAGTATTAAGCGTTTTGTTTTCTACATTACTCTCAATGTCAGGCTGAATTTGTTCAGGAATAGGATTTTTTCTAGGTCTTCCTCTCTTTCCTTTAGGTTTTGGTTCAACAGGAATAGGATTTTTTCTAGGTCTTCCTCTTCCCTTTTTAACAACAGTTTCTCCTGCTAATGGTAAACTTTCTGCTTCAGCTTGAGATACAGTTTCTACTTGTTTTACTTCTGGAATTTGTTGTGTAGGTTTTACTTGAGATACAGTTTCCATTTGTTTTATTTCTGGAATTTGTTGTGTAGGTT
>CANQZP010000006.1 GCA_947628395.1 uncultured Clostridia bacterium | reverse complement strand
TTTTAATTTTTTAAGAATCTATACACTCATTCCAATCACATTCGAAAGCTTTATTTTTAAGTGATTTTCAAATATTCATTTTTTAAACCATTATCCAGTAACTCTATTTCAAAAGTTACCCAAAATACCACTTGACTTTTTTTGGTATTACATATAAAATAGATACGTATAATTGAATATAAAAGAAATGATATATTTGATGAACATTGAAAATTGAATAGAAAAGAGGTTGATTAGTTATGAGTGAAGTACTTATAGTTTTAATTACTCTCTTAATCTCGGCAGTCGTGTTTATACCTATTGGCGTAGCAATTAGAAAAAAAATTGCTGAATCAAAAATTCAAAGTGCTGAAAATGAAGCGAAAAGATTACTTGAAAATGTTAAGATAGAAGCTGAAAATACAAAAAGAGAAGAAATTTTTAAGGCAAGAGAAGAGATGATGCAACTTAGAAATGATTTGGATCAAGAGATTAAAGAGAGAAGAAGTGAAATTCAAGTACAGGAAAAAAGAATGATTCAAAAAGAAGAGAATCTAGATAAAAGAGTAGAATCTTTGGAAAATAGAGAGAAAGATTTAGAGAAAAAAATACAAGAAAATGACAATATTAGAAAAGAATTAGATGAAAAAGTATTAAAAGAACAAGAAGAACTTCAAAGAATATCTGGATTAACTGTTGAAGAAGCTAAAAAACAATTATTAGATAGTTTAGAAAATGAAATTACTGTTGAAAAAGCTAATCTAATAAAAGAATTAGAAGCTAAAGCAAAAGAAGATGCTAATAAAAATGCAAAAGAAATTATTTCTTATGCAATACAAAAATGTGCAGCTGATCATACTTCAGAAACAACTGTATCTGTTGTTTCTCTTCCAAGTGATGAAATGAAAGGAAGGATTATAGGTAGAGAGGGTAGAAATATCAAGACTTTAGAAACTTTGACTGGAATTGATTTAATTATAGATGATACTCCTGAAGCTGTAATTATTTCTGGATTTGATCCATTAAGAAGAGAAGTAGCTAGAATTGCACTAGAAAAACTTATTGAAGATGGAAGAATTCATCCTGCTAAGATTGAAGAAATGGTTGAAAAGGCTAAAGAAGAGCTTGAGACTATTATTAAAGAAGAAGGTGAAAGAGCTGTTCTAGAAACTGGAGTAAACGGACTTCCACCAGATATTGTTAAATTGATTGGTAAATTAAAATATAGGACAAGTTATGGACAAAATGTTTTAAATCATTCCATAGAGGTTTCAAATTTAGCTAGAATTATGGCTGAAGAACTTGGAATCAATCCTAAAATTGCTAAAAGAGCAGGTTTATTACATGATATAGGTAAAGCTTTAGATCATGATATGGAGGGAACTCATATTGAAATTGGTGTTGATAT
Source organism: uncultured Clostridia bacterium (assembly GCA_947628395.1). Classification (GTDB taxonomy): domain Bacteria; phylum Bacillota; class Clostridia; order TANB77; family CAG-508; genus UMGS1994. The sequence continues at coordinate 27,620 of CANQZP010000006.1, read as the reverse complement.
ACTAAAAAAATATAAAGAAAATGATTTAGTTATTAATGCTGTAGAGGCTCATCATGGTGATGTTGAACCTAAAACTTTAGAAGCAGTACTTGTTCAAGCTGCAGATGCTATTTCTGCTTCAAGACCTGGTGCTAGAAGAGAGACTTTAGAGACTTATATTAAGAGATTAACACAATTAGAAGAAATTGCTGATTCTTTTGAAGGTGTTGATAAGTCTTATGCAATTCAAGCTGGTAGAGAAGTTAGATTAATTGTAAAACCAGAAGAAGTTTCTGATAGCCAAATGGTTATCATGGCTAGGGATGTAGCTCAAAAGATTGAAAGCGAAATGGAATATCCTGGACAGATAAAAGTTAATGTAATTAGAGAAACTAGAGCTATTAAATATGCAAAATAAAATTAACTAAAAAAGATGAGATTTTATCTCATCTTTTTTTAGTTAATTTTATGTTTCAGCTTGCACTGTAAAAAAACTCAAAAATAAATAATTGACATTATTTTTGGATGTGATAGAATACATAAGTAAGAGAATATTATTTATATGAATTAAATTAAAAATATATAGAATTGTTTATTAAAAATAGGAGGATTAAATATGAAAAGAGAAAATTATATTTCTTGGGATGAATATTTTATGGGAATTGCTCTTTTGTCTGCTAAAAGAAGTAAAGATCCTAATACTCAAGTAGGAGCGTGTATAGTAAGTAGTGATAATAGAATTTTATCAATGGGATATAATGGAGCTCCTAGAGGTTTAGATGATGATACTATGAAATGGGATAGAGAAGGAGAATTCTTAGATACTAAATATGCTTATGTTTGTCATGGTGAATTAAATGCTATATTAAATTATAGAGGAGACTTAACTAATTCTAAAATTTATGTTGGGCTGTTTCCGTGCAACGAATGTGCTAAAAGTATTATACAATCAGGAATAAAAGAGATTATTTATAAAGAGGACAAGTATGCTGATACTGATAGCGTAATTGCTTCAAAAATGATGTTTGATGAATGTGGTGTAAGTTATAGAAAATATATTCCAACTAACAGGAAGATTGAAATAGAATTATAGAAGGTGAAAAAATGAAAGGACAACCAGAATATTATACAGAAGTAAAAGTTAAAAAACATGATTATAAAGTAATAATATTTTGTATTATAATAGGTATAATAAGTGTTGCTATTGTTGCTATTACTGGTTTTATGACATATAATAAAATCGATTCTGGTAAAGAAAAAGATATTGCAAAAGAAGGTGTTACTAAGACTACTGGAAAAACTAATATTCATAATCAAGTTCAAGAAGATGTTGCTAAAAATGATAAACAAGAAAAAAAAGAAGAAGAAAAACCTAAAAAATTTGTTTTTCCAAAACATGATTTTGCTAAAGCTTTAGAATCTGAATTACCTCAATATAGTGAAGAAATAGATAAAAAAGTAGTAGGTGTTTATTCTTCTAATGAAAAACAGATTTTTTTAACATTTGATGATGGTCCATCAAATATTACACCTAAAATATTAGATATATTAAAAGAAAATGATGTAAAAGCTACTTTTTTCGTATTGGGAAGTAATGTTGATTTGAAACCTGAAATCGTAAAAAGAGCTTATGATGAAGGACATTTTATTGCAAATCATGGATATTCACACGTATATAAATCAATTTATCAGTCTACTCAAAGTGTTTTAGATGAGTATAATCATACGACTGATTCTGTAAGAAAAGCAATAGGAGTTCCTAATTATAATTCACATTTATTTAGATTTCCAGGAGGTTCATCAGGTGGTCCTTATAATGATGTAAAACAACAGGCTATAGGTTTGCTTGCTGAAAATCAGATAACATTTACAAATTGGAATTGTTTGACAGGTGATTCTGCTGGAAATACAACTAAAGAGGCAATGTGGAATGAGCTTATTTCGACTGCTGGGACAAAAACTAGTTTAGTAATTTTAATGCATGATGCAGGAGATAAACAAGTTACTGCAGAATTGTTGCCAGAAATAATTAAGTATTATAAAGATAATGGTTATGTATTTAGAAGTTATTATGATATTATGAAGAATTAATGAATATTAAGAAAGGAATAGTAGTATAAATGGAGAATAGAGAAGAAGTTTTAAAAATGGCTAATTGGTGTTTAGGGTGTAAGTTAAAACCTTGTTCTAAAGGTTGTCCAATGAATACTAATATACCTGAATTTATAAATGAAATTAAGAATGAGAATTATAAAAAGGCATATAATATATTAACAGAAAATAATATTTTTACTCATATTTGTAGTATTATTTGCCCTCAAGAGGATCAATGTGAAGGAAGTTGTATAAGAGGAATAAAACAGACTCCAACTAATATTGGTAAGTTAGAGAAATTTGTGAATGAATGGGCAGAAGAAAATAAATTAAAAGTGCAATTAAAAGTGGAAAAAGAAATTGATAATAAAGTAGCAATAATTGGTTCTGGACCTGCAGGATTAGAATGTGCTTATGAACTTAGAAAAAAAGGTTTTAAAGTTACTGTTTTTGAAAAAGATGAGGATTTTGGTGGAATACTTAAATATGGAATTCCTGATTTTAGATTAGAAAAAGATAAAATTGATAATATTATAAATATGTTAAAAGAAAATGGTGTTGAATTTAAAAATAATAAAAAATTAGGTAAAGATATTCATATTGATGAACTAAAAAAAGAGTTTGACGCTGTATTTATTGGAATAGGAGCAGAAAATCCATCTTTATATAGTATTGGCGATTTTAATAATGTTTATGATTCAGATACTTTTTTGAGAGCATATAATAATAAAAAGTTTTTAAAAAATTTAGGAAAGACTGTTGTTATAGGCGGAGGAAATGTAGCAATGGATTGTTCTAGAGCTGCAGTAAAAATGGGAGCAGAAGAAGTTTCTATTTTATATCGTAGAGATAGAGAGCATATGCCTGCAAGAGAGGTTGAGTTAGAAGATGCGATTTCTGATGGAGTAAAGCCAGTGTTTTTAACTAGAGTCATAAAAGGAATTGGTGAAAATAGAAAGCTTGAAAAGTTAGAGTGTATAAAGACTAAAATTGTAGATAATAAGGCAATTGATATTGTTAATTCTGAATTTACTTATGATGCAGATACTGTGGTTTTTGCTATTGGTTTGAGGCCTAACAAGGATTTATTGGAAAAAGAGGGTATTGCTTTAAATGACTGGGGATTGATTGATGTTAAAGAAGATGGTAAGACTAATTTAGATGGTGTTTTTGCAGGTGGAGATGTGATGGAGAGTAAGTCTACGGTGTGTAGGGCATTAGGAAGCTCCAGAAAAGCTGCTTTTTCTATTATGAAGAAATTATTGTGTGTGGTGATTGGTATTATATTTTTTGCTATGTAGTTTATTTATTGCAAACGGTGTAGGGGCGGGCCTAGTGTCCGCCCAATAAAAAAAATATTTATTGCAAAAGGGCAGACTTAGAGGCCTGCCACTACAATGTCTGTAAAATAGAATAAACGTATTTATTTAAAATAGTGCAGGACGGAAAAAAGGGCAGACGCAAGGCCTGCCCCTACAATGACCGCTAAATTCTAAAAAGCTGTATAATAATTGATTTTTAGATAGCTGCGCAGCGACCAAACGAGACCGATAGGTCGAGTGCGATTGAAGCAACTTACAGATGTTTTTGTATTTCGCATTTTCTTCGAAGAACGGGCGATTGATAATCGCCCCTACGAAATACTTTTTTAATCTGAAAGTTGCGACAGCAAAGCTATACAAAAATCAATTATTATACCAGCTTTAATAAATTAAGAATATTAAATAAACATATTTATTGCAAAATTTTTTAGGAGGGGATTATGTTTAGAGATAAGGTTGATGAAAAGAAAGATGAGTTAATAAAGAGTTTGTGTGAGGTTGTTAGTATACCTAGTGTGCTTAAAGAAGATGATTCTGGATTCCCTTTTGGAAAGAATGTTAATGATTGTTTAATGTATATGTTAGATTTGGGTAAAAAAATGGGCTTTAGAACTAAGAATATAGATGGTTATTGTGGTTATATTGAGTTTGGAGAAGGCGAAGAGCTTGTTGGTATAATTGGCCATTTGGATGTTGTTCCTGAGGGCGAGGGTTGGAATACTCCTCCTTTTGAGCCTTCTATAAGAGATGGAAGAATTTATGGAAGAGGAACTACTGATGATAAAGGTCCTGTTATGGCATCTTTGTATGCTATGAAGATTATTTCTGAGACAATTAAAGTTAATAAAAGAGTTAGATTGATTTTAGGTTTGAATGAAGAAAATGATTGGAAATGTATAGAAAGATATAAGAAAACAGAGGAGATTCCTACTGTAAGTTTTAGTCCTGATGCTGATTTCCCTTGTATTTATTCTGAAAAAGGTATTTTAAATGTACATTTGAAGAAGAAATATGAACCTAGTGGTGATATAAAAATAGAAGAAATTGATTGTAAAAATAATGCTATAAATGTTGTTCCTAAGTATTGCTCGGTAAAATTAAGTGTAGAAAATAGACTAGAAGAATGTAAAAAAATACTTGATGATATTTTACTAGAGAATATGAATTATAAAATTGACCAAAATCATATTATTATAGAGAGTTATGGCGTTCAAGCTCATGGTGCGCATCCAGAACTTGGGGTAAATTCTATTTCAAAAATGATATATGTACTAAATAAATTATTTGATATGTTAAATATGAAAAATGAATTTTTAAGTTGTATTGATGAGAAGATAGGAAGAGAGATAGATGGTAAGTCTTTAGGAATAAAGACTGTAAGTGAGCTAGGAGATTTAACTGTAAATTTGGCTAGATTTGAATTAGATGGAAATTGTTTAGTAGTAAGTTTGAACCTTAGAATACCAAAGGATATTACTACAGACGAAGTTAAGGAAAAGATTGAAAAAAGTTGTTCAAATTTGGATGTAACTTATTCAGGAGAAAAGGATTATTTATATATTCCAAAAGATAATAAATTAGTAAAATTGCTTTGTAATATATATAATGAGTATATGGGAGAAAATAGAGAGCCTATAGCTATAGGTGGTGCAACTTATGCTAGAGCTTTTCCAAATTGTGTGTCTTTTGGAGCAATGAAGCCAGATGAAGAGGATTTATGTCATAAGGTTAATGAATATATATCAATAGAAAATTTGATAGATGCTTGTAATATGTATACAAATGCGTTATATAAATTGTTGGAGGATTGAAATGATATATCCAGAAGATTTAAAGAAAAATGATGTTATAGGTGTTACTGCTCCATCAGCTGGAATTTCTGGCAAAAGGGATAACTTAAGAGCAGATAATGCAAAAAGAAATTTAGAAAATAGAGGTTTTATAATAAAAGAAACAGATAATACTAGAAAAAAAGAAGGTGCTAAAAGTTCTAGTAAAGAAAAAAGGTTAGAAGAATTTATGAGCCTTTGGAAAGATGAAAGTGTAAAGGCTATCATTATGGCTGATGGTGGAGATTTTGCATGTGAAGTTTTAGATTTACTGGATTTTGAAGAATTAAAAAAATATAAACCAAAATGGATTTCTGGTTTTTCTGATATAACTAATTTTGGATATGTTTTTACTACTAATTTAGATATTGCTACAATTTATGCTCCAAATTATAAAGCTTTTGGAATGAAAAATTGGCATATAAGTTTAGAAAATACTATAAAGCTTATGGAAGGAAAAGAACTTGTTCAGAATAGTTATGATAAATGCGAGAAGTTTGAAGGATGGATTGATAATTCTGAATCAGATCCTTATGAAGAATATAACTTAAAAGAAAATGTAGAATGGAAAAATTTAAAATGTGAGAAAAGACTTGAATTTTCTGGACGAGCTATTGGAGGATGCTTAGATTCAATAAAAGATTTAATTGGCACTAAATATGATAAATTAAAAGAATATATAGAAAAATATAAAGATGATGGAATAGTTTGGTTTTTAGAAATTTTTGAATCGAATAGCCCGGTTCTTTTTAGAACTTTATGGCAGATGAAAAATGCAGGTTATTTTAAAAATTGTAATGGAATAATTTTTGGAAGAAGTTTGATATTAAGAGAAGACTATGGAATAAAATTTGAAGAGGCAGTAAAAGATGCTATAGGAGATTTAAATATTCCAATTGTTTATAATGCAGATATTGGACATGTAGCACCTCAAATACCAATTATGAATGGTTCAATTTTAAAAATTATTTCTGAAAATGGAAAAGGAAAAATAAAAATGCTACATAGTTAAAATGTAGCATTTTATTTTTCGATAAATTATCGTTCAGGGGATTCTGATTCTTTATTATTATTTTGAGATTCAATAGTCAAGTTATTAAGTTCTTCAAAGTCTGCAATTGAAAACTGTTTTGAATCTTTTTCTAAATATTTTTCAAGTTCATAAGATAAAATGGCATTTTGATTTGGCTCTGAAATACATTCTGATGGAAAGTATTCAGAAGGTGGCATTTCTGCTTCTTCTAATTGTTTACATACACTTTTTAAATCTTCTATTGCTTGTTTAGAATTATATGTATTTGTTCCAGAATTATAATAAATATGTGAAGCTCTAGAAGGATCTATTTCATCTAAGGGAGGAAATCTATAATCTGGAATGTCAAATTCAATTTTTTTTCCATTTCTATCTGTAATACTTATTGTACATTTTGAATTAGGATAACCTTCTACATATCCAGTAACATGATTTTCCATTTGCAATTCCTCAATATCTAGGTTTAAGCCATTAATAACCATTGATTTTAATACAAGAAGTTGAGTTTTAGTTCTAAGGTCATTTTCATTTGGAAAATTTTCTTTTAAGAAATTATAAGCTTGTTCCAATTTTTCTTCTTCTTCAGGTGAAATATTTTCATTTGCTTTTTGTTTTTCTAAAGTATCAACTGTACGCAAATTTTCATAAAGTTCATTAAATGCTAAATTCATTGCTTTTTTAAATAAAGGTGTATTATTGCAATCAACATCAACAGTATAAGGAATATCGGTTGTACTTTTTTCACCTTTTAAAAGCCCAGCCGTATATGAACCTGAAATTGCAATAGTTCCAGCGAGAATATAAGGTGCTATTTTTTTAAATAGATTTTTATTTGGACTCTTTGTTTTAGATGATAAGTTTGAGTGCTCTTTTACAAATTTTTGATTTTTTTGATGAAATTTTTTCATATTTACTACCATTCCCTTCTAAGGCACAAATGTAGTTGGAAAAGAATTAAATTTTGACAATGCAAAAATTGTAATTATTTTTCAACCTTAAAAACTCCTTTTAATTTAATATATATATTAATTATATAGCTATTAAATAAAAAAAGTCAAATATTTTGAAAATCATTTGACTTTTCATATGATTTATAAGTATAATATTTAAAGAATTATACAAATGAAATTTTAAAATACGGAGGAAAATAATATGTATGTTTTTAATAGGATTACAGTAATTCCACAATTACCTAAAAGAATAAATAAATTATCAGAAATAGCTAATAATTTATGGTGGTCATGGAATACTGATTTTTTAAAATTGTTTAAAATTATTGATTTGGATTTATGGGAAAGAATAGACAAAAATCCTACGAAGTTTTTAAAATTAGTAAATCAAGAAAAGATTGAAAAAGCATCAGATAATCAAGAGTTTTTAAAACTATACGATGAAGTAGTTGAAAATTACGAAGATTATATGAATAGTAAAGATACATGGTTTAATAAAAAATATCCTAATAATAAAGAAGATTTAATTGCTTATTTTTCAGCTGAATATGGTTTAGATGAGATTCTCCCAATCTATTCTGGAGGACTTGGTATCCTTTCAGGGGATCATTTAAAAGCTAGTAGTGATTTAGGAATTCCTTTAGTTGCTTGTGGACTATTATACAAAAATGGATATTTTAATCAAAAAATAAATGGTTATGGTCGTCAAGAATCTGAATATTATAATATAGATTTATATAACCTGCCAATTAATCCTGTTAAAGATGAAGATGGAGAAGATTTAATAATAGATATTCCAATGCTTGGAAGTACTTTATATTTGAAAGTATGGCAAATAAATGTTGGAAGAATAAAACTTTATTTGATGGATTCTGATATAGAACAAAATATAGAAGAATTTAAGAATATTACTTTAAAGCTTTATGGTGGAGACAAAGAAATGAGAATAAGGCAAGAGATTGTCTTAGGTATGGGAGGAGTAAAACTTCTTGAAAGATTAGGATATAATCCTACAGTATATCATATGAATGAGGGACATTCTGCATTTTTAACATTACAACTTATAAAAGATATAATGAAAGAAAAAGAAGTTTCTTATGAAATAGCAAAAGAGATAGTTACAGCTAAAACAGTATTTACTACTCATACTCCAGTTCCAGCTGGAAATGATATATTTGATATATCATTGATTGACAAATATTTTGATGGTATATGGGATGAATATGGAATTGATAGAGAAAGATTTTTAAGACTTGGAATGAAAGAAACTACTATTTTAGAGCCAGGATTTAATATGGGAATTTTAGCTTTGAGGATTGCTGGAAAGAAAAATGGAGTAAGTAAGCTTCATGGAGCAGTATCTAGAGAATTATTTGCAGAAGTATGGCCAGATATTGCAGAAAATGAATCTCCAATTACTTATGTTACAAATGGAATTCACACTTGTTCATGGCTTGCTCCAAATATAAAAGAATTATATAATGAATATTTAATTCCATATTGGCAGGATAATATTCAAGATGATAATGTTTGGAAAAATATTGATAATATACCAGATAAAAGATTATGGGAAGAGCATGTAAAAAGAAAAGAAAAACTAATAAAACTTGTAAAACAAAATGTTACACAGCGTTTTAAGAAAAGTGGTTATTCTTATGAACAGATAAATGAGATTACATCAAAATTAAATCCAAATGCGCTTACTATTGGCTTTGCAAGAAGATTTGCAACTTATAAAAGAGCAACATTAATATTTAGAGATATAGAAAGATTAACACAAATATTAAATGATGCAAATAGACCTGTTCAACTTATATTTGCAGGAAAAGCTCATCCAGCAGATACAGAAGGTCAAGATTTAATAAGACAGATTCATGAAATATCGCTTATGCCTCAATTTAGAGGAAAAATATTTGTGCTTGAAAATTATAATATTGGAATGGCTAGATATTTAGTAAGTGGTGTAGATGTATGGCTTAATAATCCTAGAAGACCAATGGAAGCTTCTGGAACAAGTGGACAAAAAGCTTCTGTTAATGGAGTTGTAAATTTAAGTGTACTAGATGGCTGGTGGGCAGAAGGTTATGATGGAAAAAATGGCTGGGCTATTGGTACACAGGAAGATTATGATTCTTATGAAATTCAAGATAATGCTGATAGTAATAGTATTTATAATATTCTAGAGAATAAGATAATACCAGATTATTATAATAAAGATGAAGGTGAAGTATCTAAAAAATGGGTTAAATATATGAAAAATTCAATAATCTCTACAGGTGGAAAGTACAGTACTTCTAGAATGTTAGTTGATTATATGGAAAAATTATATATGCCTCTTTGTAATTTATATAATAGTGAATTTAAAGATTTAGAAAATGTAATGCAATTTTATAAATGGAAAAAAGCAGCTAAAGAAAGATGGAATGAAATTGTTATAACTCAAGATGAGAATGTAAATAATGTACAATTAAATGCTGGAGATGTTATTGAAGTAAATTGTGAGCTAAAGCTACCTAATTTTAGTACTGATAATATTTCTGCTCAAGTATATTATGGTCAAATTCTAGATAATGGAATTGTAAATAATGTTTATATAACAGAAATGAAATTAAAAGATTCAAATGAAGAAGAAAACAAATATAAATATTCTGCAAAAATTAAATTAATGAATGGTGGAAATTTCGGATATACATTCAGAGTTATGCCAAAACACAAGATGCTTTTAGATTCAGAAAATTTAAATCTAGTAAAATGGATGACAAAATAAGTGTAGATATTTAGAATAAGCACAGTGTTATAAAAACCTGTGCTTATTTTAAACATAGAAAGGAATTTATGGAAAAAAAACAAAAATTTAATTTATATATTATTTTAATAACTGTAATTGCCATAATATCAGTATTTTTTTTAAGTTCTACTTTTATATATACCCATGATGGTTTTGTACATTTTTTAAGAATAATGGGAACTAAACAAACTATTACTGAAACAGGAAGTTTTCCAACAATTATTCATAATTTTTGTAATGGTTGGGGATATGCTCCAAATTTATTTTATAATCCTTTATCTACTTTTGGACCTGTATTAGTATCTATAATAACGAATTCCTACAGTTTGGCTATAAAGATATTTATAGTTATAATGATGTTTTTAGCAGGTATATTTATGTCTAAGTTTGTTAAAAACGTGACTAAAAAAGAAACTATAGGAGTACTTGCAGGAATATTATATGTAACTAATCCTTATTATTTAAATAATCTTTTTATTAGGGGAGCTATTGGTGAAATATCTGCACTTACATTTCTTCCACTTTTATTTTTAGGACTTTATGATTTGTTTGAAGAAGATGGAAAAAAACAATATTTTATAGCAATTGGAACAATAGGAATTGCTCTTTCACATAATATAACTTTGTTTTATGCTGCTATTTTTTCAGTAATATATGTTTTATTTAATATAAAGAAAATAAAGGAAAGACCTAAAAAAATAATCATCTGTTGTATTATAGATTTAATATTTATTTTGGGAGTTACAGCTTTTTATATTCTACCGTTGTTTTTAAATAAAACAAATACTGAATATGCAATTTTTAATAATAGAATGATGTGGACAAATAATGATTTTGCGAGCGATAAGGCTATTGAGATAAAAGATATATTTGTAAATAGGGTTCAAAAAGAAGGAGATACAAAAAATGTAATTTATAAAATGGGAATTACAACTTGGATTGGATTGATACTTTTATTGATTAATGAAAAAAAGGTTGATGAAAAATATAAAAAGTTTTTAACTATTTTATTTGGATTTGCATTAATATCTATTTTCATGGCAACTAAATATTTTCCGTGGAAAAAAGTGCCAGAAATATTTTGTATTTTACAATTTCCTTGGAGAATGTTAGGGTTTGCTAATTTCTTTTTAAGTTTTTGTGCAAGTATTGGAATTGGTACTGTATTTGAAAAAATTTTTCCAGGAAAAACAAGTTTGCATATAGCTTTTATAACTACTATCTCTTGTTTAATTTTAATTTATTTAGTAGCTTTAAGTGGGCTTGAAGTTGAAGAAAAAAATGATCAAGAAATTGAAGAATATTATTCAAATCTTGAAGAAATATCGTATACACAAATAAACAAAGAATATTTGCCTAAAAAAGCTTTTATACATATGAATGATTATTTGAAAAAACGTGAAGATAAATCAGTTGTTATATTACAAGGGGAAGCAAATATAGTAAAGAGAAACAAAGATGGATTAAAAACGGAAATTGAAATTGAAAATGTTAATAAAAATACAATTTTAGAATTTCCTTATTTATATTATTTAGGATATGAAGCAACTGGTATAAAACCAAATGGTGAAACCGTAAAAATGGATACTTTTGAAGATGATTATGGTTTTGTAGCTGTAAAAATAAATGACAAAGATTTAGAAAAAATAATTGTAGAATACAAAACACCAATATTATATAAAATTGCATATATTATTTCTGGAGTAACTTTTATAATTGGTATTGGAGTGATAGTATACACATCAAAAAGAAATATGAATAATTGTGTCAAAAATAGAAAAAATAAGTAAAAAGTGCTTGAATAAATAAAATGACAATGATATAATATCCTACGAAAATTTAGTAGAAGAAGGAGTCAAAAATGAAAGAAAATTTAAGAAAAACAAAAATAGTAGGTACAATAGGACCTGCAAGTGAGTATAAATTGGAGGAATTAATAAAAGCTGGTTTAAATGTAGCTAGAATTAATTATTCTCATGGAAGCTGGGAAGAACAATCTGAAAAAACTGAAACAGTTTTAAGATTGAGAAAAGAATTAGATCTTCCAGTAGCATTATTATTAGATATGCAAGGACCTGAAATAAGAACGGGAATGTTAGTTACTGGTAAAAATGAAAAGATAATGTTAGAAGATGGTCAAAAATTTACATTAGTAAATGAAGATATAATTGGTGATAAAGATAAGGTTAGCGTAACATACAAAGAATTATATAAAGATGTAAAGCCAGGTTCTAAAATATTAATAGACGATGGTGCTATTGAATTAGTTGTAGATGAAATTTCTGGAAAAGATATAGTTTGTACAGTTGTTCATGGAAATGGTTTAGGAAGCAGAAAAACAATGAATTTACCAGGTACAGCAGTAAGACTTCCAGCTTTAAAAGATAAAGATATAGCTGATTTAAAAACAGCTTGTGAACATGATTATGATTATGTTGCAATGTCTTTTACAAGAAACAAAGATGATATTGACCAAGTAAGAAAAGTTTTAGATGAAAATGGTGGAAAAGATATAAAAATAGTTACAAAAGTAGAGAATGTAGAAGGTTTAGAGCATATGGAAGAAATCGTAGAAAATGCTGATGTTCAAATGATTGCTCGTGGTGATATGGCTACAGAAACTGATTATACAGAACCACCTATTATGCAAAAAAGATTTATTAAAATGTCAAATAAAAGAGGAAAACCAGCAATTACTGCTACTCAAATGTTAGAGTCAATGACATATAATCCATTACCAACAAGAGCAGAAGCTAGTGATGTTGCTAATGCAATTTATGATAGAACTAGTGCTATAATGCTTTCAGGTGAATGTGCTCAAGGTAAATATCCAGTAGAGTGCGTACAAACAATGGTTAAGATTGCAAATAGAACTGAAAGTGATATTGATTATTGGAAAAGATTTAAAGAAAATGATAATATAGATTTATCAGATGTTAAGAGTAAAATAGCTTATTCTACTTGTGTTACTGCTATGACAATGGAAGCAGATGCTATTGTTTGTTATACAAATTCAGGTGATATGGCTAGAAAATTATCAGGATTTGGACCAGCTTGTCCAATTATAGCTATTACTGATAATAGAAGAACATTTAATCAATTAGCTATAGCTTGGGGCGTAGAACCAATTTATGTTGAAGCACCACAAGATAAAATATTAGAAGCAGGAATTGAAAAAGCTAAACAAAAGGGAATTTTAAATTCAGGTGATAAATTAGCTATGTGGACAGAGAAAAATATTGTTGAAGCATAGTTAATAAATTTAAAAAACTAAATATAATTAAATAAGGAGGAAATAAAAATGATGGAGTTTGAAGGAAACAATTATACTGAGACTAGAGTTCGGCTTTAATCAAGTATTGTCAAAAACATTTTTATGGATGTTTTTAGGATTAATTTCAACTGCAATTGTAGCATTTGTAACTTATAATTCAGACATATTTGTAAATGTAATAGCTGCATGGCCTATTTTAGCTATTGTAGAGGTTTTATTAGTATTAGTTTTTAGTGCTACTCTTAAAAGATGTTCTCCAACAATTGTAACAGCAATATTTTTTATATATTCAATGATTAACGGATTAACTCTTTCATCAATATTTTATGTATATGATTTAGGTTCTATAGGATATGCGTTTTTAGCAACAGCTGCTTTATTTGGCACTTTGGCTATTATAGGATATAAGACTCAAAGAGATATTTCAAAATTAGGAAATATATTATTTGTTGGATTAATAGTAGGATTAATATTATCTGTAGTCAATATATTCATAGGTAGCAGTATGATGGAAATTGGATTAGATTGGTTAATACTTGCAATATTCTGTGGATATACAGCTTATGATATGAAAGTCTTAAAAGAGTTATCAAGTTCTGGTGAAATTGAAGGAGATAGAGTTGCAATTTATGGTGCTTTACAATTATATTTAGATTTTATTAACATATTTATAAGAATATTAAGCCTTTTTGGCAATTCAAGAGATTAAACTAAAAATAATATTTAACTTAAATCACCTATTCTGAATAAATTAGAATAGGTGATTTTTATGAAATTAGGTTTATGTTTGTCTGGTGGAGGAGTGAAGGGTGCTGCTCATATAGGTGTTATAAAAGCTCTTGAAGAAGAAGGTATAGATTTTGAATATGTATCTGGAACTTCTAGTGGAAGTATTGTTGCTGTGTTATATTCAATAGGATATACTTCAGATGAAATGTTAGAATTATTTAAAACTTATGGAAAAAAAGTAAAAAATATTGAATTCTTAAAAATATTAAAATTGATTTTAGGTGTAATTTTTAGAAGAGAATTAATTATAGATGGATTAAATAGTGGAAATAGAATTGAAAAAATAGTTAATAAATCTTGCAAAATGAGGGATATTACTGATATAGAACAAATCGAAAAGCACTTAATAATACCGACTGTTGATATTTATTCTGGTGAACTTCTAGTTTTTAATTCAGATAAAATTGATATAGAAAATGGTAAAATTAGATATATACCTAAAGGAGATATTGGAAAAATAGTGAGGGCAAGTTGTAGTTATCCATTAGTATTTGCTCCATGTGATTATGAGAATACTAAATTGATTGATGGTGGTATAAAGGAAAATGTTCCTTGGAAAGAAACGAAGAGAATTGGAGCAGATAAAGTTTTAAGTATTATTTTTGAGACAACTAAAAAGAAATGTTGTAATAATGTTGTTGAAATTGCAAGTCGTTCTTTAGATCTTATTTGTGAAGAACTTTCTGATTATGAGCTAGAAGGAGCAGATTATTTACTAAAAATAAAATTAGAAAATGTGTCATTACTAGATACTGATAAAATTGATGAAATTTATAAAGAAGGGTATTATCAAGCTAAAAGGCAAATGAAAAAATTAAAAGATTTTTGTATGAATTAAATTTAAAAAAAGTGGTAAAGATAGTATCAAAAGGAGAGTTAATTATGATTAAACATGTAAATAGTGAAGAATTTGATTTGGAAGTAATAAAAAAGAAGGATAAGTTAGTTATTGTTGATTTTTTTGCTACATGGTGCACACCTTGTCAAAATTTATCTCCTGTTTTAGAAAAAATTGCTGAAGAAAGAGATGATTTTGATATAGTTAAGGTTGATATTGATGAAAATGATGAGCTTGCTGTTGAGTATACTATAGAGTTTGTTCCTACTTTATTGGCTTTTAGGAATGGAGAGATGGTTGCTGAGATTGAGGCTGTGCCAGATGAGAAGTTGTTGCTGGAGCAAATTGAGAAAATATTATAATATGGCAGGTAATGTCTATTTAAGTTAAGAAACCATATTCTAAAAGCTGTATAATAATTGATTTTTAAATAGTTGCTTAAGCAGACCAAACGAGCGAAGCGAGTGCGATTGAAGCAACTTACAGATTTTTTTGTATTTCGCATTTTCTTCGAAGAACGGGCGATTGATAATCGCCCCTACGAAATACCTTTTAATCTGAAAGTTGCGACAGCAAAGCTATTGATAAAATCAATTATTATACTAGCTTTGATAAATTAAAGATATTTTTTAAAACTTAAATAGACATTGCATAGAAATATAGAAATGTATAAAGGAAATGTAGTAATGGAAAAAATAGGATTTACAATTGGAAAATTTGCTCCTTTACATAAAGGACATCAGTTATTATTAGAAACAGCTTTAAAAGAAATGGATAAATTTATAGTTATAATATATGAAACAAATATTACTTCTGTACCATTAGAAGTAAGGGCTAATTGGATAAAAAGTTTGTATCCTGAAATTGAAATACGATATGCTTTAAATCCACCAGATAAATATGGCTTAGATGAAGAAAGTGTAAATATTCAGATGGAGTATCTAAGTAAAATTATTAAAGATATAAAGCCAACTCATTTTTATAGTAGTGAAGAATATGGAAGGTGTGTAGCAGAATATCTTAATATAGTAGATAGAAGAATAGATAATAAGAGAGAGTTAGTAGCAGTTAATGCTACTACTATAAGAAGTAATGTAGATCAAAATATGATGTGGATGGAAAAAATGGTGTATGATGATTTAAAAAAATATGAAAAAATGAAATGAATATAAAGGAAGCTAAAAAAAGCTTCTCTTTTTTTGTCAAAATTTCCGAAAATTTCAAGTGTTAAATTTAGAAAAATTGGCATCATAAAAGTATATATGTAAATATATAAAAATTTAGGAAAGGAATTTTGTAAAAATGATGAAAAAGAGAATAGTATCAATTTTAGTTTTTTTTAGTATAATTTTTGCATTAATAACTTCTGTAATGGCTATAGATGCAGGAACTGTTCAGCAACTTACAGCAGCTAATAATGAAACAAAAACTGATGGAGATAAAACAGTAACTTTAACTTATACATCTGCTCAATTAAATGAGCTTACTTGGTATGATAAAGATGACCCTACAGGTTCACCAGATGTAACTAGACCTGCTAGTGGATGGTGGATTGGTTACAAAGTTACTCTTCCTTCAGGTGTAACTGCAAGTGAAGTAACAGTAGAAAGAGATATTGGAGGAAATAAGGCTACAGGTACTTTTAATCCAGATGAGCCTGGCGGAAATGTTTGTAGTTATTGGATAGGAATTACAGAAAATACTATAGAAGGAAAGACAGAAGAATTTACTCATGCAACATTAGTATATAAAAAGGATGATGAAGTATTTTTAACTGTTATTATTAAGATTGATCCAACAGATGTTAAACTTAAAACAGATGATAGAATGGTAACAGTAGATGTTGATGGGGTTAAATTTACTTTATTAAAGGATAAGACTTTACAAGAAGGTTTATCTGAAATTGATTTAGAAAAATTACAATCAATGATTGGAGATGGAACTTTAGTAGATAGAATAACTGGTGAAGAGGTTATATTAGCTGAGACAATAATAGATGATGATAGAGAACTTACAGTTAAGGCTCCAGTAGTACCTACTCCTGAGCCTACTCCAGAAGTTACACCAGAGCCTATTCCAGAGGAGGTAAAGGATACTACTCCTAAGACTGGTACTTTTATTAATTTAGAAAAGTCTATTGCTTTAGGTATGCTTTTATCTATAGTTGGTTTAGTGGTTATGAAGAAGTATAGTAAATAATTTTTTTTCTAAAAGAAAAATTATATTTTTCAGACATGGAGACGAATTTTTCAGACAGAGGGGACGGAGTTATTTGTCTAAGAATTGAAAATTCTTAGACAAATAACTCCGTCCCCTCTGTCTGAAATTTCTCTTTTTTCTATTGTAATAATTCAAATTTTGTCTTATAATTACTAGAGGAAGGAAAGATTATGATTGTACCAGAGTTTTTTAAGCATTTATTAGTAGAGCAGTATGGAGAAAAAGCAGAATTAATAATAGATGGATTATCAAAAAGAAAAGTTTTAAGTTTTAGGGTAAATACTTTAAAGAGTAATTATGAAAATATTGAAAAGATATTAGGTGATAAAAAAATAGAATATAAAAGGGTATCTTGGAATGAAAATGCATTTGTGATACCAGATAGTTTAGCAAAAAAAGAAATAGAGAATATGGAGATATATAGAAATGGAGAGATATATTTTCAAAGTTTATCTTCTATGATTCCTCCTATTGTTTTAAATCCTAAATCAAAAGAAAATATATTAGATATGGCAGCAGCTCCTGGAAGTAAGACAACTCAGATTGCAGCAATGACAAATAATAGTTGTTTTATAACTGCTTGTGAAAAAAATAAAATTAGAGCCGAGAGATTAAAATATAATATTGAAAAGCAGGGTGTAAAAAATACATATATAATGGGAGTAGATTCGCGAAATTTAGATGAGATGTTTTCTTTTGATAAAATATTGTTGGATGCACCTTGTAGCGGAAGTGGTACAATTGATTTGAGTGAAAATATAGAAAAATATTTTAATTTAGATTTAGTAAAAAGATCTTCAAGAGTGCAATTGGAATTATTGAATAAAGCTATAAAGTTATTGAAAAAAGGAAATGAGTTAGTTTATTCTACATGTTCTATACTTCAAGAAGAAAATGAGGATATTATAAATAAAGTTTTAGAAAAAAATAATGTGGAAGTTATTCCGATTGATTTACAAAATTTTGAGGAGATTCCAAAATTGCCAACAAAAATTGATGGTTCATTATTAGTAAGACCAGATGAATATTATGAAGGTTTTTTTGTTGTAAAATTAAGAAAGATTAGGTAAAATATGAATAATATATTATATTCTTTGTCAAAATCAAAATTTAGAAGTAGTTTTCATTTAAAAGAAAAAGACAAAAAATATGTATTAGATAAAGGTATGGAAACAATTAGAAAACATGCTTATGATTTTATAGAAAAAAGATTAGCTCCAGCGGTAATTGAAAATGATGGAAAACAGACTCCTATGAGAGGTCATCCTGTTTTCATAGCTCAACATGCAACTGCAACATGTTGTAGACAATGTTTATATAAGTGGCATAAAATAAAGGCTGGAAAAAAGTTAGAAGAAAATGAAAAAGATTATATAGTTGATTTAATAATAGAGTGGATAGAAACAGAAATGAAATAGAAAGAGGAAAAAATTATGAAGGTATTTGTTAATGTAATTACAACATTAAGATTTTTATATGCTTTATTTCTACCAATCTTAAAATTTAATGTTTCAGATACAGCATTTTTTATTAATATTTTAGTTCTATTTTTAACAGATTGGGTAGATGGATTTTTAGCAAGGAAATTTAAAGTTCAAACTTTATATGGTTCTTTAATGGATACAGTAGCAGATAAAATTTTGACAATAATACTTATCTTATTATTGATAAAACATCCTGTAAATATGCTTTCTATGGTTTTAATTGGTGAAATAATAATTTCATGTATAAATGTTTTAGGAACTATTCAAGGCAAAAAAGTTAGTTCGAGTTTACAGGGAAAAATAAAAATGTGGTTATTATCTGTAACAATTTTATTAGCATATTTAAATAGTTTTGATATTATTAGTGCTAATGTGGTAACCATAAGTAGTATAATTACATTTATAATGCAAATCTTTGTAAATATAGGTTATATACAAAATTTAAGAAATCAAAAATCGGTTAAAAAAGAACAGAAGATTAAGATTAAAAATTTAAAGGATTTAGAATATGTACTTTTTAGTACACAGTTTTATACAAATACAATTTAGAAGGAGAGAATAAGTTAAAGTGGAAAACGAAGAAAACATACTAGGAAAAGAAAAAATAGGAAAACTAATTAGAAAATTTTCAATACCATGTATTATATCATTATTAGTAAATTCATTATATAATATAGTTGACCAAGTATTTATTGGATGGGGAGTAGGTTATTTAGGTAATGGTGCTACTAATGTAGTATTCCCAATTACAATGATAGCACTAGCTTTCTCATTAATGTTTGGAGATGGAGCTTCAAGTTATTTAAGTTTAAAATTAGGAGAAAAAAAGAAAGAAGAAGCGGGAAATGGTGTTATAACAGGAATTATTTTATCAACAATAGTTGCTATTTTATTAGCTTTAGGTACCTTAATTTTTTTGCCACAAATATTAAATATATTTGGATGTACTGATGCACTTAAAAGTTATGCTTTAAGTTATGGATATGTTATAGCTATAGGAATACCATTTATGATGATAGGAACTACCTTAAATTCTATTATAAGAGCTGATGGTAGTCCTAAATATTCTATGACTTCAATGGTTGCAGGTGCAATTTTAAATGTAATATTAGATCCAATTTTTATTTTTGTTTTTAAAATGGGAGTACAAGGAGCAGCTATTGCTACTATTATCAGTCAATTTGTTACTTTCTTTTTAAATATTTTATACATAAAAAAATTAAAGTCAGTTACAATTACTAAAGATAAATTAAAACTTAATGCAACTACAAGTAGAAAAGTTACAGTTTTAGGTATTAGTAGCTTTATTACTCAAATGAGTTTTGTTTTTGTTGTTGCAACTGAAAATAATTTATTAGCTGAGTATGGTGCAAATTCTAGTTTCGGTTCAGAAATACCTATTACAGTATTAGGTATAGTAATGAAAATAAGTCAAATTTTAAATAGTATAATTATAGGAATTGCTGTTGGAGCTCAGCCAATACTCGGATATAACTATGGAGCAGGAAAATATGACAGAGTAAAGAAAACACTTAAGATTGTACTAGCTACAAGTCTTGTTATTAGTACAATAGCATTTATATTATTCCAGACTATACCAGATAAATTAATTTCTTTATTTGGAAGTAGTAGTGAAAAGGAATATATTGAATTTGCTTGTTTAGCTTTTAGAACTTATTTAATGCTTTGTATTTGTAATGGAATTCAAATACCATCAGGAATTTTCTTCCAAGCAATCGGAAAGAGTATTAGGAGTGCAATTTTATCATTATCAAGACAAATATTATTTTTAATACCTGCAATGATTATTCTTGGAAAATTATTTGGAATTCATGGAGTATTATTTGCTGGACCAGTTGCAGATGGACTTGCGTTTTTAATTTCGATTACTTTGATTTTTGTAGAATTAAAACATTTAGGAAAATCTACAGTTTCAAGTCAAGCTCTAATTGATGATACATCTACTGATAATAAACTTTCTAAACATGTTGTTATTACTGTATCTAGAGAATATGGTTCAGGTGGTAGATATATTGGAAGATTGATAGCAGATATTTTAGGTATTAAATTATATGATAAAGATTTTATAATTAAACTTGCTAAAGAAACTGGATTATCAGAAGCATACATAGAAAGCAATGAACAAAAAAGAGATGCTTTATCATTGCTAAATAATGGATATTATGCTGGACTTAATAATTCTGATGAATTATTTTTAAAGGAATCAGAACTTATAAAACAAATTGCTGATAAAGAATCTTGTGTTATTATAGGTAGATGTGCAGACTTTATTTTAAAAGATAGAGATGATGTAATAAAAGTATTTATATATAGTGATATGGAGGATAAGATTAAGAGAACTACAGAAATTTATGGTTTAAGTAAAGATAAAGCTAAAAAAGAGATAAATAGAATAAATAAATTAAGAGCAAATCATTATAAATATTATACTGAAAAAGAATGGGCTAATCATGAAAATTATGATATATGTATAAATAGTGATACTTTGGGTGTAGAAAAATCGGCTGAACTTATATGTAAAATGATAGAGGAAAAAGAAAAAGTTATTATATAAGGAGGTAAGATATGGAAATAAAAGAGACTGCAAAAGTAAGTGAAACAGTATGGAAAGACAGAAAAAGGCCAATATTTGGGTTACCATTATCTTTTACAAAATATGAATTAAATAAGGAAAAATTATTAGTTACAACAGGAATTTTTTCAACTAATGAGGAAGAAGTAAAATTGTATAGAATTTTGGATGTTACTCTTAAAAAATCTTTTTTGCAAAGGATATTTGGAGTAGGAACTATTCATTGTTGTTCTAGTGATCAAACTTCAAAGGAGTTTGATATAAAGGATATAAAAAAACCTAAAGAAGTAAAAGAGTTACTTTCTTCTTTAGTAGAAGAGGAACGAGATAGAAAGAGAGTCATGGGAAGAGAGTATATGGCATCTGATGAAGATGATGATGTAGATGATGATTAAAATAGAAAATTAAAGGATCTAATTTATGGGCAATATAAAAGAATATTATAAAAATACCTTATTTTCCCCGCCACATAAAAATTTGTTAGATTTTATTAGTTTATCAAATAAGCCGGGAAATGCTATTGATTTAGGGTGCGGTACAGGAAGAGATACTGTGTTTCTAATAAAAAATGGTTGGAATGTTTTATCTATTGACAGAGAAAATACTATGCAAATGATTTCTGATAAATTAAATACTGAAGAGTTAAAGAGGTTTAGGTTTATTAATCAAGATTTTGAAAGTATTATAGAGCTAGAAAAAAATGATTTAGTAGTAGCAAATTTTAGTATTCCATTTTGTGATAGAAATTATTTTCCTAAACTTTGGAATAAAATAGTTAATAGCATTTCTGAAGAACGGTTATTTTGTAGGAAACTTTTTTGGATTAAATGATTCTTGGTATAAAATGAATGAGAACATGATATTTCTATCTAAAAATCAAGTTTTAGATTTATTTAATAAGTTTGAAATAGTAAAATTTGAAGAAATAGAAGAAGATGGAAAAACTGGATTGGGAAAATTAAAGCATTGGCATACTTATGAAATTATTGCGAAGAAAATAAAATAGTAGAAATATAATTGCAAAAGGGGTAGTTAATAATGAGAATTGGTATAGATGTAGATGATGTTATTACGAATACTTCATCTGCTATTACAGGATGATTCGCATGAATCAAGGTAATTTAGAATTTGTAGATATTTGGGGATGTCAATGTCTATTTAAGTTAAGTTAATTTATAAAAGCAGTATAATAATTGATTTTAAAATAGCTGCGCAGCGACCAAACGGAGCGAAGTAAAGTAGCGATTGAAGCAACTTACAGATATTTTTTGTATTTCGCACCTTCTTCGAAGGCGGGCGATTGATAATCGCCCCTACGAAATACTTTTTAATCTGAAAGTTGCGACAGCAAAGCTATAAAAAATCAATTATTATACTAGCTTTTTTTGGTATATTTCCTTAACGTAAATAGATATTGACGTTTTCATGGCTAAATTTATGAGGATAGTATTGACAATATGGGAAAAAAGTAATACAATGTTAACCGAAGTTAACAAAAGGAGCAAAAGTATGATATCTAAATCATTAGAAGAATACTTAAAAACCATGTATGTTTTGAAAAAACAGAATGGTAATATTCGAGTTACAGATATTGCAAATAATATGAATTGTTCTAAGGCTAGTGTAAATAAAGCAATATATAATTTAAAAGATAATAATCTTTTAAATTATGAATCTTATGGAACAATTGAGCTTACTGAGGATGGAGAAAATCTTGCTAAAAAGATATTAGAAGTTTATGATATAGTTTATTTGTTTTTAAGGGAAGTTCTTAATATTGAAGAGGAAGAAGCTAAAAGAGAAGCTGAAAAAATGAAGCTTTCTTTGAGTGATGAAACTATAAATAAGCTTGCTAAGTATGTTCATAAAGTTTTAGGTTTAAATGATTTAAATTGTGGTTATGATATCAATAAAGAAAAATGTAGAGATTGCGTAAGGAGAAAGGTTAATTAAGGTTATGGAAAAGAAATTATTAGAAATAAAAGATTTATATGTTAATGCAGAAGAAAAGGAAATTTTAAAGGGAATAAATTTAAAAATAAATAAG
The DNA here is from genome assembly GCA_947628395.1 of uncultured Clostridia bacterium. Classification (GTDB taxonomy): domain Bacteria; phylum Bacillota; class Clostridia; order TANB77; family CAG-508; genus UMGS1994. The sequence continues at coordinate 4,380 of CANQZP010000006.1, read as the reverse complement.
GGAGAAATACATGTAATAATGGGACCAAATGGTTCTGGAAAGACTACTACTGCTAATGCTATATTGAATAATCCGACATATAAGAAAATAAAAGGCAATATTGAATTTGAAAGTGAAGATATTACTAATTTAAAAACTGATGAGATAGCTAGAAAGGGTGTATTTATGTCTTTTCAACTTCCTGAAGAAATTCCTGGTGTATCAGTTACTAATTTTTTGAAATTTGCAAAAAATAAAGTAACTGGTAAGCCTGTAAAGATATTTGAGTTTAAAGATGAAGTCAAAAAATATATGGAAGAATTGAATATGAACTCTAAGAATATGGAAAGAAGTTTAAATGTAGGTTTTTCTGGTGGAGAAAAAAAGAAAAATGAAATACTTCAAATGCTTGTATTAAATCCTAAGCTTGCAATTTTGGATGAGACTGATTCTGGATTAGATGTTGATGCGATTAAGGTGGTTTCAAAGGGAATTGAGATGTTTAAAAATGATGATAATGCTGTTTTGATTATTACTCATAATACAAAGATTTTGCATAGTTTGAAGGTTGATTTTGTTCATGTGTTGGTTGATGGGAAGATTGTTAAGACTGGTGGGCAAGATTTGGCTAAGGAAATTGAGGAAAATGGATATACTCAATTTAAGAGATAAAATATTAAAGTTGGCATCAAATAATTGATTTTATCAATAGCCAAGGCACTTGCAAAATATAAATAAATTTATATTTTGCTAAAAAAGGGCAGACACAAGGCCTGCCCCTACGTAAAATAACACTTTTATGATTAAAATCGAAAGGATTAAAAAATGTCGAAAACAGAATTGAGTGAAGTAAATAGAAATATTTATGATATAAAAAATAAAGATGAATATGATTTTAAAATTCAAAAAGGTCTGACTAAGGAGATTATTGAAGAAATTTCAAAACAGAAGAATGATCCTGATTGGATGAGGGAGTTTAGATTAAATGCTTTAGAGGTATATAATAAATTGGAGCTTCCAACTTGGGGACCAGATATTTCAGAGCTTAATATGGATGAGATTGCTACTTATGTAAGGCCTAAAACGACTTTGAGTGATTCGTGGGATGATGTTCCAGAGGATATTAAGAATACTTTTGATAAATTGGGTATACCAGAAGCTGAGAAAACATCTTTAGCTGGTGTTGGTGCTCAGTATGATTCAGAGGTTGTTTATCATAGTATGAAAGAGGAACTTATAAAGCAGGGTGTTATATATACTGATATGGAAACTGCTGTGAGAGATTATCCAGATTTAGTGAAAGAACATTTTATGAAATGTGTACCTGTAAGTGATCATAAATTTGTAGCTTTGCATGGGGCTGTTTGGTCTGGTGGTTCTTTTGTATATGTTCCAAAAGGTGTAAAAGTGGATATTCCTCTTCAATCATATTTTAGATTAAATTCTCCTGAGTCTGGGCAGTTTGAACATACTTTAATTATAGTAGATGAAGGAGCTAGCCTTCATTTTATAGAAGGTTGTAGTGCTCCTAAATATAATAAAGTTAATCTTCATGCTGGTTGTGTAGAGTTGTATGTAAAAGATGATGCCTATTTAAGATATTCTACAATAGAGAATTGGTCAAAAAATATGCTTAATTTGAATACGAAAAAGGCTATAGTTGGTAAAAATGCAAAGATGGAATGGGTTACTGGTTCTTTTGGTTCTAAAATTTCAATGTTATATCCAATGAGTATTTTAAATGGAGAAGGTGCTAAAACAGAGTATACTGGAATTTCTTTTGCAGGTGGTGGACAGAATTTAGATAATGGATTTAAGGTAATTCATAATAATAAAAATACTTCTAGTTTAGTAAATGCAAAGTCGATTTCTAAAAATGGTGGAAAATGTACTTATAGGTCTTTGACTAGAATAAATGAATCAGCTACAAATTCTAAGAGTTCAATTTCTTGTGAATCATTGATGCTTGATGATATTTCAATATCAGATACGATTCCAGTAAATGATATTAGGACAGATGAAGTTGAAATGTCGCATGAAGCTAAGATAGGAAAAATTAGTGATAAGACAATTTTTTATTTAATGAGTAGAGGGTTATCTGAAGAGGATGCAAAAGCTATGATTGTAAGAGGATTTGCGTATCCAATTTCTAAAGAGTTACCTGTTGAGTATGCAGTAGAGATGAACAATTTAATAAATATGGAGCTTGAAGGAAGTATAGGATAAAAAAATTTCCGACCCAAAAGGGTCGGAAACGGATGCTAGAATCTATTCATAAATGGATTCTCGTGAAGTTTATAATCACAGATTTGGTAAATTACAGAATAGATGGCGCCAGTGATTAGATTGGCAATCCATATTTTCACGCACAAGTCTGGAGTAATTATATTTACTATATATAATATGAAAGGTATCACATAACCTAAAGAATATAGTAAACAAACTTTTTCTAAAATCCTGATTATGGAAATTATTATTTTGTACCGTTTTGACTGCATTAAAAGACCTCCTTATAAATTATTATAATTTAATTTTAACATAAATTTCTTAATTTAGCAAATTATTAAAGAAAGGGTAAAAAAATGATATTAAATGAGACGCCAATAAGGACTTCTAAAAATTTTAATATAAATAATATAAATATTGAAAATCTTGAGTTTCCTGAGGTTATAGATGTTTTTGAAAATATAGAGGTAATAGGAAATATAGATGTGAGTAATGATATATCTGATTTTGATTTAAAGTATGGTTTGGGTGATATTATATTAGAGCAGGTAAAAACAAAAGCAAATCAGAAGTTAAGATTGGATATAAATGATAATAAAAAGGATGATATAGAATTAAATTTTAATTTTGATAGTGAAAATAAAGATTTAATTGATAATATTGAAATAAATGCTAAGAAGGATTGTAGTGCAAGTATTATAATAAAGTATAAATCAAATGACAGTAGGAAGAATTTTCATAATGGGATAATAAGGGTTTTAGCTGAAGAGAATTCTAAGGTTAATGTAATTGTTGTAAATTTGATGAATAAGGTATCTAATAATTTTATTAGTATTGAAAACAATATAAATGAAAATGCTGATGTTAATTTTACAATAATTGATTTTGGTGGTAAGAATAGTGTTACAAATTATTATTCAAATGTAGAAGGGGATTTTTCTAATAATAGTTTAAATACTATATATTTAGGAAATGAAGATCAATTATTTGATTTGAATTATATAGGAGAAGTAAAAGGTAAGAAGGCAAATATTAATATAGAGGTACAGGGAGCTTTGGCTGACAAGGCTAAGAAACATTTTAAAGGTACTATTGATTTTAAGAAAGGGTGTAAAAAGGCTACTGGAAATGAAAATGAATCATGTCTTCTTTTAAGTGATTCTGCAAGGTCGATAGCTCTTCCTGTATTATTGTGTTCTGAGGAAGATGTTGAGGGAAATCATTCAAGTTCTGCAGGAAAAGCAGGAGAAAAAGAATTATTTTATATTATGAGTAGAGGTTTTTCTTTAAAGGAGGCCATGAAGTTATTGGTAAGGGCTAGGTTTAATAAGATTTTAGAGAATATAGAAAATGAGGTTTTAAGAGAAGAAATTTTAAATGAGATTGATAGGAGATTAGATTAAAATGAATCAAGATATAAAAAAGGATTTTCCTATTTTAGAGAAAAATGAAATTGTATATTTAGATAGTGGTGCAACTACTCAAAAGCCTATACAAGTTATAAAAGCTATTGAGGAGTTTTATGAAAAGTTTAATGCTAATCCTCATAGAGGTGCATATACTTTAAGCACTGAAGCAACTGAGATTTATGAAAATACAAGGACTAAAATTGCAAAATTTATAAATGCTAGAAATAGAGAAGAAATAATATTTTCTAAAAATGCGACAGAAAGTTTAAATTTAATTGCATATTCTTATGGTATGGAAAATTTAAAAGAAGATGAGGAAATAGTTATTTCTATAATGGAGCATCATTCTAATTTAGTTCCTTGGCAAAAGGTATCAAATGTTACTGGAGCTAAATTAAATTATATGTATATAAATGAAGAATATGAAATACCAGATGAGGAGATAGAAAATAAAATTACTGATAAAACTAAAATTGTTGGAATTTCTCATGTATCAAATGTTACTGGAACTATAAATAATATAAAGAAAATAATAAAGTATGCTCATAAAAAAGGTGCAGTTGTTATTGTTGATGCTTCTCAAAGTATTCCTCATATGAAAATTGATGTTCAAGATTTAGATGCTGATTTTTTAGTTTTTTCAGGTCATAAAATGCTTGCACCTCTAGGAATAGGTGTACTTTATGGAAAAAGAGAGATATTAAATAAAATGACTCCATTTTTAATGGGTGGAGATATGATAGAATATGTACATGAACAAGAAACT
>CANQZP010000005.1 GCA_947628395.1 uncultured Clostridia bacterium | reverse complement strand
CACTACAAAACCCATAGACTCTATTCCCATCTATGTTTACCTCTTTATTATTTAAACAACTACTTGTGTGTGTGTGTGTGTGTGTGTGTGTGTACTCTTGCAAGACTTTCAAGCTTTTTCATTCGTAATCTCCCTTTCAAATTTATAATACTATATTACATATAAACAAACAAAAAGTCAATGGAAATTTTTTAATTTTCTCCTATACAAACTCCATCCAAACCTGATTTGCTACATCCAAACCATACTTTGTAAGCTTTATACTATCTAAATCAACCTCAATTAAATCACCATCTACCAATTTACTAATCTCAAACCTGAAATAAAAAAGAGGATTAACTCCAAATTTTCTCTCAAATTCAGATATTGACACCCCAGAAATTTTTCTAAGTCCAAGCAACATATATTCCTTCTTTTTTTCGTGTTCACTCTGTCTTTCTTCAATAACAATATCTTTAGGATCTTCAATATACTTAAACAAATTATTAGAATGAGAATATCTAATCCCATCTATATATCCATGACTTGCTACACCAAATCCAATATAATCTTTTTGATTCCAACAATTTAGATTATGCTTCGATTCAAAACCTTTAAGAGCAAAATTAGAAATTTCATAATGCTCATACCCTTCATTTTCCAAAGTTTTCTTTATGTCCCAATACATCTCTCTTTCCAATTTTTCATCAGGTAAAACTTTAATTCCACTGTCTACCTCTGCTTTTAATTTTGTATTATCTTCGACAATCAAAGAATATGTAGAAATATGTGTTGGCCTTTTATACAAAAGCAATCTAACACTCTCTTTCAAATTCCAAATAGTCTGTCCTGGAATTCCAAACATCAAATCAACATTAATATTCTTAAATCCAACTTCTTTTGCTAAATCATAAGTTTTTAAAAAATCCTCATACGTATGAATTCTTCCAATCTCTTTTAGCAATTTATTAGAAGTCGTCTGAAGCCCTATACTAAGCCTATTAATCCCCATTATCAAATATCTTTCTAATTTATTTTTAGTAACAGTTCCAGGATTTACTTCTATAGTTATCTCAGCATCTGTATTTACAATAAATTTTTCCTTTATTTTACTCAAGATTCTTCTAATATAATCACAATCTATATATGAAGGAGTCCCACCTCCAATATAAATAGTATCTACATTAAAACTAGTATCTTCATGATTTTCTATTTCCCATATTAAAGCATCAACATATTCATTTACTTTATTACTACATTTTTCAAATGATACAAAATCACAATAATCACATTTTCTTATACAAAATGGAATATGAACATAAATCCCTAATTCTTTCATCTTTTTTAATAACCTTTCTTTATTTCTTGTGCAATATCTAAAATCTTTTTCAACCTATGATTAACTCCAGACTTTCCAATAGGTTCTTCTAACATTCCACCTAATTCTTTCAAGGTTGCATCAGGATTTTTAACTCTAAGCTCAGCAATTTCAATTAAATCATCAGATAAAGTATCAAACTTTTTTATTTTTTTTAGGAACTCAATTGCTTCTATCTGCTCTATAGCAGCATTTACAGTCTTATTCAAATTTGCTGTTTCACAATTTACTAGCCTATTGACATTATTTCTCATATCTCTCATTACTCTAATTTCTTCAAATTTTAAAACAGATTGAGAAGCACCAATAAAAGCTAAGAATTTTGAAATTTCTTCACCTTCTTTTATATAAACAACACTCTTATTTTCTAAAATCTTTAAATTTATATTGTACCCATACAAAAGATTCTTTAAGTATTTAGCAAAATCCAAATGTTTCAAGTCAATCTCTAAATGATAATTTTTATTTGGATTACTTATCGAGCCACTACCTAAAAATGCACCTCTTGCTAAAGCTCTATGCTCATCCTCATTATCAAATAATCTAAAATTACTAAAGCTCTTATCTTTTTTTATTTTTGCAACAATCACTTTTCCTCTAGTTTCAGGCTCATACTCAATATTTAATCTAAATAATAATTTATAAAGTCTCTCAATATTAAATTCATTTTCAGTTATAAATTCTATACTTTCTCCATTATCTTGAGCATTCTGTGAAAGCATATACCCTAAAAGTTCCGCTTCAACTAAATTTTCTTTATTAAATGTATTTAATTTACTTAACTCTTCTTTCACATCTGACGAAAAAGACATATCATTACTCCTTCTTATTTTTACCTATAACTACTCTATCATTTCCAGATAAATCTTTTATACAATTAATGTCTGTATATCCATTTTCTTTAAAAATATTTATAACATCTAATTTCTGTTTATAACCTATTTCAACAAATAATAGCCCGTTTTCCTTTAAAAATTTTTTTGCTTCTTTAGCAATTTTTTTGTAAAAGTCTAATCCATCTAATCCTCCGTACAAAGCAATATTAGGTTCTTTTTGAACCTGCCCCTCTAGCATACTCATTTCTTCTTTTGAAATATATGGTGGATTTGAAACAATAATATCAAAATCATTTACTTCAATATTACTAAATAAATCAGACTCAATAAAATTCACATCGCAATTATTCAAACTCGAATTTTTCAAAGCAACATTTAAAGCCTCTCTACTTATATCTGAAGCAAAAACCTGTACTTTAGGTTTATATTTCTTTATTGAAATTCCAATAGCACCACTTCCAGTACATAAATCCAAAACTTTATCACCATCTTTAGCTTTTTTCAAAACTTCTTCTACTAAACACTCCGTATCAGCCCTTGGAATTAAAACATTTTCATCTACAAAAAATTTAAGTTTCATAAATTCTTGATTATTTGTAATATATTGAACAGGAACATTATTCTCTAACTTTTTTATTGCCTCTAAAAATAACTTTTCAACACCTTCTGGTACTTCCATATCATCATGAGAAATCAAAAACTCCTTTGGCTTATCTAAATAATAAGCCAATAAAATCCTTGATTTTAAAATTGAATCATCTATCCTAAAACTATTTAATTCCTCAATACCACACTTTAACAATTCCTTTACTGTCATAAAGACAAATATTCCTTTCTTTTGAACTATTTGAAAATCACTTAAAAATAAAGCTTTCGAATGTGATTGGAATGAGTGTATAGATTCTTAAAAAATTAAAATGAGGAAGCGATGGCTAGCGAAGCTAGAACAGCGAGAGGCTCGTTTTAATTTTTCTTAGAATCTATAACGAGTGAATTGAGCCGAGAAAGTCTTTATTTTTAAGTATTTTCAAATACAGTAAAAGTTATTATCTAGTAAACAGCAAAGCTATTGATAAATCAATTATTTACTGCTTCATCAATTATAGTTGCTCTCTCTTACTTAAATCTATAATCAAATCCATATTATCATCATTCGCAGCCTTATTCCTTCTAATCATTCCACATTTCTTACATTTAAAAATAATAACATATCCCTTTTTAGAATCAATCTCTAATCCAATCGGTTCTAAATCCCCATGACAACTCTCAGCCCTATCACCAGGATTCTTATCTACATGCTTAGAATGAAGACAATTAGGGCAATGATTTCTGCAAGAATATCCTAATTTTCCTACTTTTGCTCCACAGTTATCACATATAAACTCTTCATCAATAACAGTAAAATTTCCCAATTTATATTATCCCTTCTTACTTACTTTTTCTTCTCCTTTATGATAAATGCTACCACCAATAAACTCTCTTAATAGAGAATCATTTGGTATATCTTCATCTGGAATGTCATCAAAATACTCTAATAACTCTATTATTCTCTGTGCTTCACCATATTCTTCATTTGTATTATCAATTTCTTTTAAAAGTGGAAGAGCATGTTTTTTTAATACGGCAAGTTCATATACTAGTGAAGAATTAAACATGTAATCAGCCTCTTCTTGATATGGATAGATATATTTTTCTTCACCCCTATTTACTGAATACCAACTCTTTAATGTATTAAGTGCACTATATCCTCTATAATTATAATCTCTTACAATTCTCCTTATAAGTCTTGTATCAGTTGTTGAAATTCTAGAAAAATAATCTATATTTAGAACTGTTAAATCACTTATATAAATTTTCACTTTCTTTGACTTATCAATATTTTCTGTAAGTTTATCATTCAAGCAATGGATTCCCTCTATTACTAAAATCTCATCATCAGCAAGTTTTAGTTTTTCTCCATTATAAAATTTCTTTCCAATTGTAAAATCAAAAGTTGGAACTTCTATTTCTTCACCATTTAAAAGACGTGTTAAATGTTCATTAAATAACTTCGTATCAATCGCTTCAATACATTCAAAATCATAGTTTCCAAACTCATCTTTTGGATTTTGCTCTCTTTCTACAAAATAATTATCTACAGATATTGTAACTGGCTTTAGTCCATTTAATCTCAAATTCAAAGATAATTTTCTGGCAAAAGTAGTTTTTCCAGAAGATGAAGGTCCAGCAATCAAAATTATTTTTTTCTCTTTTTGCTTAGCAATATCATCTGCCAAATTAGAAATTTTTTTATTATGCAAAGCCTCTGATAATAAGATTACTTCTTCTGTTTCATTTCTCTCTACTTTTGTATTTAATCTATAAACAGTATTTACATATAATAATCTGTAAATATCGTCATATTCTTCCATAGTAGCCAACAATTTTTTAGTCTCCTGATATTCACCTAAAACATTTGGATTACTTTTATCTGGGTATCTTAGTAAAAATCCATTCTTGTAAAGTTCTAAATCAAATATTTTTGTAACTCCAGTAGATATTGGCAGAGGTCCATATAAATAATTATAATAATCTTCACAAAAATATAAAGAAATCTTTTTAGCATTATCTCTAACCTGAAGTCTACCTCTAGATTTTCTACCTTGCTCATAAAACTTCTTAGCTTCTTCTAAAGACATTTCCACTTTTTCAATTTTTAAATCTTTTGAAATAATCTCTGTCATTTTTTCTTTTATATTACTAATAATTTCATCAGTTACTTCCATATTATCTAACTGACAAAACATAGCATTATGTAATTGAAAATTTACAGTAAGCCAGCTTTGAGGATATACTTCAGCAAAAGCTTTTCCAAGTATATACAAAAGACCTCTAATATATGCAGCTCTCCCCTGTTTTTCACTAAAATTTACAAGTTCTATTCTAGAATCTTCTTCTAATTCATAATTTAAAACCTGAACCTGATTATTGCAAATACAAACAATATCATTTTCCTTAATTTCATCTTTTAAAAGTTCATTAACTTTTATCCCTTTATCAACTTCATAGATTTTATCTTTATATGTAACCTTCATAAAAAATCTCCTCGCACAAAATTATCCAATATTAAAATAAATTATGATACTACCAACAATTATAAGTAAAAATCCTAAAATCTTCATTCCTAAAGTAGCTTCATTTTCATCTCCATAGCCAAAAAATTTTTTTACAATTAATCTAGCATCATAAATTAACATTACACCAATAGCACAAGCTATTGCTCCTAATAGAAGTAACCAAATTTTCATATTAAACATCCCTTTTACTATATTTCAATTCTATTTCCAAATTTATTATCTACTATTTCTTTTAATTTTTGATTTTCTTTATTTTCTAATAAAGGATCTTTTTGTAAAATATCTATGCAAACTCCTTGAACTACTTTTAACATCTTAATATCTTCAAATAAATTAGCTATCTTAAATTCTGGTATACCATGTTGTTTAGTTCCAAAGAATTCTCCTGTTCCTCTTAACTCTAAATCCTTTTCAGAAATTACAAATCCATCATTTGTAGCTTTCATTACATTCATTCTCTGTCTTATAATATCAGAATTTCCCTGATATTTCAATATGCAATAAGATTTATATTCTCCTCTTCCTACTCTTCCTCTTAATTGGTGAAGCTGAGCTAATCCAAACCTTTCAGCATTTTCAACAACCATTATGCTACTATTAGGTACATTAACTCCTACTTCTATAACAGTAGTAGAAATTAAAATATCTATTTTTCCATCTTTGAACTTTTCCATTATATCATCTTTTTCTTTTTGTTTCATCTTTCCATGTAGATATTCGACTCTATAATTAGAAAAAACTTTTGTCTTATAGTTTTCAGCTAATTCCATTACAGACTTGGCATCAATTTCTTCATTTTCTTCTACAAGTGGACAAACTATATATGCTTGTCTTCCTTCATCTATCTGCTTTTTAATAAAGTTATTTACTCTATCTTCCATTCCTTTTGTTACAGGAAAAGTATCTATTTTCTTTCTATTTGGTGGCAATTCATCTATAATTGAAATGTCTAAATCTCCATATAATATCAAAGCAAGCGTTCTAGGAATAGGAGTTGCTGTCATAACTAAAACATCAGGATTATCTCCTTTTTCTACAATTATACTTCTTTGCCTTACTCCAAATCTATGTTGCTCATCAGTTACAACTAATCCTAATTTTTTAAACACAACATTTTCTTCTAATAATGCATGAGTTCCTATTAAAATATCAATTTCACCATTTTTTAATCTTTCTAAAATATCCTCTTTTTTCTTTTTTGATATTCCACTAACTAAAAGTTCACACTTAATTCCTGTATCTTTTAAAATCTCAGAAAAACTCTCTAAATGTTGCCCTGCTAAAATAGCTGTAGGAGCCATAATTGCAGCTTGATATCCACATTTTACACATTTATATGCAGCAATAATTGATACAATAGTTTTGCCGTGAACCGACATCACCTTGCAAAAGTCTATTCATAGGCTTTGGTCTTTCCATATCATTATCAATTTCTTCTAAAACTCTAAGTTGTGCTTTAGTAAGAGAAAAAGGAAGATTATTGATAATATCAGACATTTTTACATTTTTATCAAAACTAATACCTTTTACATTATTACTATATTGATTTTTTAACATTAGAAGTGCAAGTTGCATTCCTAATAATTCTTCAAAAACTAATCTGTTTCTGGCTAGGTTGAAATTATCAAAGTTAGTTGGGAAATGAATTTGAGAAATTGCTGTATTTATATCATATAGTCTATATTTTTTTATTAAATAATCTGGCAAAGTTTCTTCTAGCTTCCCATCTATTTCATTTAATCCATTTTCTATTATTCTTCTAATAGTAGTTTGAGGTAAATTATATGTAGATGGATAAATAGGAATAATTTTACCAGTATTTTTATTTACATTTTCCTTATCATAAACTGGAGAAATCATATCTATAGTACGATATTTTCTACTTACCTTTCCAAAAAACTTATATCTTTCTCCAACTTTAAACATTGTTTTTAAATAAGGCTGATTATACCAAGTAAGCTGACACGTACCAGTATCATCTCTTACAATCAACTTATATAGAGTCATATTTTTTCTAATCCTAATTTCACTCATTCTAGAAACTGGAAAAACTTCAATTAAAGCTTCTTCTCCATGAACTAATTCTGCTATTTTCTTAGGAATACTTCTATCCTCATAAGTTCTTGGATAATATTTAATTAAATCATCTAAAGTATTGATATTTAATTTATGTAAAAGTTCTGCCCTAGCAGGTCCAACTCCTTTAATATATTTAACTTCTTTTTTTAAATCTACCATATAATTCCTCTAATTTTTAAATTGTTATTTAATTTTATCATTATTAGCCTATGTAATCAAGGGTTAATTAAAGAAAAAAAGACTGGAATGTAACTATATTCCAGTCTTTTTTTTTTGTAGAAAAGTTATTCATAATGTGACCACATACTTAATATTCTAACCGTTTGCTCATTTTCTAGCACCTCGTAAACAATCCTATGTTGTATATTTATTCTTCTTGAATATAAATCTTTTAAATCACCGCAATAATTTTTCATAAGGTGGTGGATTTTGAAATGGATTATTTCTTATAACTTCAATTAAAAGCTTAGCTTTTTTTACAAGATTATTTTGCTTTAATTTATCAATATCTTTTAATGCCTTTTTATGATATTCTATTTTATACAATTACCAATCCACCTCATCTTCTTTTACAAAATCTTCATCCGAAGAATTCTTTCTTTCAATAATCTCATCTTTTAATTTTGGTATTGAAGATATATAAATTGTTTCCATTAAATTATTATAATCTTCTTCTGATAATACAACCGCATTTCCATTTTTTGTTGATATATTAATAGGTTCATTATATTTTATTGCATTTTCTAATAATTTATAAATATCTTTTCTAAAGTTAGTTATATTTGTATTTGTCATTTTAAATCGCCTCCTTATATAACTATATTATAGCATACGCATTTACGTACGTCAATGTTTACCATAAATAAACCTATTTTTTTATCTTATTTTAAAAAACTTCAATATTTTCTGATATATTTTTTGATACCATTTTAATTCACTATATTCAACCAAAGCAGTATTTTTTTGTTCCTCTTCTTTTTGAATAGGCTCTGGTTTTTCTTCTTTTTTAAACAAATCATCCGGATTATATCTTTTTCTCTTTTCTTCTTCCTCTCTTAATTTTTCTTCTCTTTCTTCCCTTAGTAATTCTTCTCTTTCCTCTTTTGAGCAAAAATAATCCCTATAAATAAGTGATAAAATTGCTTTTGTTTTATATGATAAATCTTGTTCTAATAAACCTTTTTCTGTATCTACTTCAAATACATAATTTTCATCCTTATTTTCTTTAATATAGTTTTTGAAGTTATCAGGAATTTTTTTTACTAATTCTTCATCAGTATTCTCCAATATTTTATCAACCTCTGTTAACGCTTTTCTTAAATCTTCTTCCATTACATTTACCTCTTTTTTAATTTGCTTTATTATATCATATATAAAAACTTTTTCCATTACTTTTATATTTCATTTTTGTAACTTATTCTTATATTTTTAACTATCTACAAAATATATGCTTACCTATTGTTACAACTTGAGGTCTAGACCAAATCCACTTACTAGTTGCTGTAGCAGGATTAAAATAATAAATACAACCATAAGTAGGATCCCATCCATTTACAGCATCTTGCGCAGCTTTTCTAGCAGTAGAATCCGGACTCATATTTATTTGTCCATCACTTACAGCATCAAAAGCTCCAGACTGATATATAACCCCAGCAACCGTATTTGGAAATAACGAACTTGAAACTCTATTTAAAACTACTGCAGCTACTGCCACTTGTCCTGAATATGGCTCTCCTCTAGCTTCTGCATAAACTATTCTACTTAGCAAATTAACATCATTACTATTTCCAGAATTGCCACTAGACGAACCAGATGATGACGTTATCCCCATTGCAGCTAATGTTTTTGTTCCTGCAATTCCATCTACTTTTAATCCATTTTTTTGTTGAAACTTTTTAACAGCTGCCACTGTTTTACTTCCATATATTCCATCTGCTGAACCTGTGTAATATCCCCACCTTTTTAACTTTTGTTGAATTTTAGTTACTTCACTTCCCCTAGAACCATATTTTGATAAAGCTTGAACCTCATTATATTTATTTATTGAAATAAATGTAAATACACCAACTAACATACAAAATAATATTATTAATGATATTCTTTTTATCCTTGCTAAATTTTTCAATGAAAAAACCTCCATTTAAAATACTTTTTTTAGTATTTTTTCCTAATGGAGGTTTTTTATTCAAAATAATTATTTAAAATATTCCAACAATATTTCCATTTTCATCTATATCTATATTTTCAGCTGCTGGAACTTTTGAAAGTCCTGGCATTGTAAACATTTTTCCTGTTATTGCAACTATAAACTCTGCACCATTTTTTAATATTATTTCATTTACAGTAATTTTAAATGGTTCTTTGCACTCTAAGTTTTTAGGATCATCTGAAAAAGAATATTGTGTTTTTGCAATACATACTGGGTAATTACTCTTTCCTATTTTATTTATATTTTTAATTTCTTTTTTTGCTTCATCAGAAAACTCTACATCTTGAGCTCCATATATTTCTTTTGCAACCTTTTTTATTTTATTTTCTATTGTTTCATTTTCATCATAAATAAATCTAAACTCTGTATCTTTATCACATAATTTAACTATTTTTTCAGCTAAATCAGTTGCACCTTCTCCACCATGTTCCCATGCTTCTACTAAGCTCATTTCTATATTCTTTTTTGATAATGTATCTTGTAATAATTTTATTTCTTTTTCTGTATCAGTTATATATTTATTTATAGCAACAATTACATTTACTCCAAATTTCTTTAAGTTCTCTACATGTTTTAATAAATTGTTCATTCCATTTTCTAAAGCATCTAAATTTTCATTAGTGATTTCTGAAATTGCTTGTCCACCATGATATTTTAAAGCTTTAATTGTAGCGACACATACTACTGCATTTGGTTTTAAATTTGCTTTTCTACACTTTATATCTAAAAATTTCTCTGCTCCTAAATCTGCTCCAAATCCAGCTTCTGTTACAACGTAATCTGAAAGCTTTAAAGCCATCTTCGTTGCTATTATACTATTACAACCATGAGCAATATTAGCAAATGGTCCACCATGAATCATAGCTAAATTATGTTCTAAAGTTTGTACTAAATTAGGATTTAAAGCATCTTTTAATAACACTGTAGCAGCACCCTCTGCTTTAATATCTTTTACAAAAATAGGATTTTTATCCTTATCATATCCTATCAATATATTTCCAATTCTTCTTTTTAAATCATTAATATCTTTTGCTAAACATAAGATTGCCATAATCTCAGAAGCAGCTGTAATATCAAAACCATCTTCTCTAGAAGTCATCCTCTTTTCTTCCGATTTTCCTATCTCTATCTTTCTTAAATTTCTATCATTTATATCTAAACATCTTTTCCAAATCACTTTATCTATACCTAAATCATTTCCTTGAAAAATATGATTATCAATCATAGAAGCAATTAAATTATTTGCTGCAGTTATTGCATGAATATCTCCTGTAAAATGTAAATTTATATCTTCCATAGGAACTACTTGTGCATATCCACCACCTGTTGCTCCACCTTTAAGTCCAAAAACAGGTCCTAATGAAGGCTCTCTTAAAACAACAATTGAATTTTTTCCTATTTTATTTAGTGCATCATCTAATCCTATTGATACTGTAGTCTTACCTTCACCTAAAGGAGTAGGATTTATTGAAGTTACCAAAATCAATTTTCCATTTTCTTTATCTTTTATTTTATCAAATATTTTATTAGAAACTTTAGCCTTATATTTTCCATAATTTTCTATAAACTCTTCTTCTATTCCATATTTTTGTGCTATATCATTTATCTTTATTGGTGTAATTTTTCTAGCTATATCAATATCCTTCATTTCTTACCTCCTAATCTTGTACTTCAAAATCTTCTTCTTTCATATCACCATCTTCTTCTAAAATAATATGTATCTTTTTTTCTGTTTTTTCTAATTTTTCATTACATATTTTAGAAATTTTTATTCCTTCTTCAAATTTATTTATTGTCTCATCTAATGTAAGTTCATCCTTTTCTAAACTTGTTGCTATATTCTCAAGTTCTTCTAGTAATTCTTCAAATCCTTTTTCTTCCATAATAAAACCATTCCTTTCTTAAGCATAGCCAAAATTTTAGACCTTTCTAATTAGTTTGTGCTGTATTATTAACAGTTTTTCTCTTTTCATCTAAATCATTAGCAGCCTTTTTGTTTATTTTAGATTTCATACTAAGTAATAATGAAAAAGTTAATACAATCATCAAAATTACAAGTATTGGTACCATTTTTAAAATCTTTTGTTTCTTCATTTTATCACATTCCTTTATAATATTTTTGCTTTAGATTTTCCATCTTCAAAACTTAAATTCACAATCATATCTTTTTCTAATTGTTTTTTACTCTTAATTATCCCATTTTCATTTTCTGCAATACAGTATCCCCTAGATAAAGTTTTGAGTGGACTCAGCATATCTATTTTTGTCATTAATTCTACTGCTTTTAATTTATAATCTTTAATTTTATTTTTAGTCTTATCTTCAATTCTTTTAACCTTTTCATCTACTTTTAAATATCTATCATTTATAAGTACCATAGGTTCTTTAAAAGCTTTAGAACTCATACATTTTTCATATCTTAGTCTCATAAACTCGAGCTTTTTTCTTAACATTACTCTATATCTATTTTGATAATTTAATATTTTATTTTTTAATTCATATATATCAGTAACTGCAAGCTCAGCTGCAGCTGATGGAGTAGGAGCTCTTAAATCTGCTACAAAATCCGCAATTGTAAAATCTGTTTCATGCCCTACTGCTGAAATTATAGGTATATCTGAATCATAAATTGCTCTTGCAACTACTTCTTCATTAAATGGCCATAAATCTTCTAATGAACCTCCACCTCTTGCTAAAATAATTACATCAGCTAGATTTTTTTCATTCATAAATTTTATAGCATCTGCTATTTTTTCCCCAGCACCTTCTCCTTGAACTGGAACTGGATATAATCTTAAATATACATTTGGATTTCTTCTAGTTGAAACATTTATTATATCTCTTATTACTGAACCAGTCTTTGAAGTAAGTACACCTATCGCTTTAGGCATAAATGGTATTTTTTTCTTATGTTCTTCATCAAATAAACCTTCTTCTTCCAGCTTCTTCTTAAGCTCTTGATATTTACTATACAAATCTCCTATTCCGTCTTCCTGCATAGCTTTACAGTATATTTGATATATACCATCTCTTTCAAAAACTGAAACAGTTCCTAAAACATTTACTTTCATTCCATCTTTAGGTACAAAATTTAAAGTAGCCGTAGATGATTTAAACATTATACATTTTATCAAGGATTTTTCATCTTTTAAAGTAAAATACATGTGACCAGTATAGTGATGTTTAAAATTTGAAATTTCTCCTTTGACAAATACATAATTTAAATATTCATCTTCTGCTACTTTATCTTTTATATATTTATTCAGTTCTGATACAGTTATTGGCTTTATGTTCATAAATATCTCCTATTATTCTTTTACAATACTTGCTAAAACTCCATTTATAAAGTTAGGAGCTTGATCTTCTCCATATTTCTTAGCGAGCTCAACTGCTTCATTTATAGCAACTTTAAAAGGTAGCTTCTTATATTTTATTTCATAAATTGCAAGTTTTAAAATTGCAAGATTTATTTTAGAAATTCTTTCTATTTCCCAATCTTTTTTTAAATTTTCAGATATAAGTTTATTTATTTCTTCTATATTCTTATCTATTCCTGAAACAACATCTTTTAAATATTCAATAGTATTTTTATCTGTTATTTCATTATTTTCAATAAATAAATCAATTTGTTCATTTTCTTCTTCTCTTTGAATTTCCATTTCATATAACAATTTGAAAGCCATATCTCTTGACTGTGAACGGTTCATGATATTTCTCCTTATTTTTACTACATTTTATCAATTAATTTTTTTATTTTCTCCTTTAAACTATCTTTATTGTTTTGAATATAAAATCCAAGTCCAATACCTATAGCAATTATAACAACGACTTTTAAAAAATTACCTAAATCCATTATTAATATCAATATTGCAATTAAAGCACCTATTAAAGGATATTTATATTTTTTTATAAATTCTAATACTGGTTCCATAGGAATCCCCCTATCTTATTTTTTTATATCTTCCTCTGCTACATTTTTTATTTTTATATCTATGAATTTTACATCTAAGTCTGCTGATTTTTTAACAGCAGTTTTTACAGAATTTTGAATCTTTCCAGATAGTTCTTTTATGCTAGTATCTTTTCTTATCGCCAAAGTTAATTCAACTAATAAATTATTTTGTTCGTCAAAAGCTATTTTTGCACTTTTACTTAATATTTCACTATAACTTTTTAAATCAGTTTCAATCATTCCTATTATAGATTCTTTACTAATAAATAATTTCCCATTTGAGTTTTCAAGTAAAACTCCATTTGAAACATCTTCTTTTTTACCAGTTATAAATAAACTTTTTATAGCTAATAAAATAAATATAACGGAAATAACATTAGTTAATATTAAATTTTCCTGCAGCACATCTAAAAAATCAAAATCTTGTATTATATCAAAAGAAAATAACATAGCCACCACTGATATAATTATTATAATAACTGAAAATATTTTTAAATTTATTTTATCAAAAACTTTCATTTGTAATACCTTTCTTAATCAATATACTCAGTTTTTTCTTCTATAACATTTACACCTTGAACATGTACATTGACTTCTACAACTTTTAATCCTGTCATTGTTTCAACAGCTTTTTTTACTCTGTTTTGAATTTCAAATGCAATATCTGGAATTCTAACTCCATAATCTACAATTATATGAACATCTATCCTTGTTTCTTTTTGACCTGCTTCTACTTTTATTCCTTTTGACATATTCTTTTTTCCGAAAACCTCTGAGATTCCAAGGCCTCCTGCCATACTATATACTCCAGATACTTCTGTTGCAGCTTTTCCAGCAATTACTGCAATTACTTCATTTGCTATTTTTATACCTTCATTATTTTGCAAACCTACTTCTTCAACAACCTGTAACTCTTTATTTTCTTCATTCGCATTATTCTCGTTTTCCATAAAAATCCTCCATGATTAATTTTATAGAATTATATCAATAAAAATTAATTTTTTCAATATTTTATAAATAATTTCCCAAAATTGATTATCCAGTAATTTTCTCTACTTTATTTCCTCTTAAATAATCCTTAATATTCATACGTTTTGAGTTTTCTGCTTGAATTTCTAAAACAGATATAACACCATCTATCGCTTGAATAAGTAAACCACTTTTTTCATCAGATTCTATTACTGTTCCCGGCTCATTTGATACATCTTTACTTATTATTTCTACTTTCCAAAACTTTACTTTTTTATTATCAAAAAATGTATATGCTCCCATTATTGGATTTAAGCCTCTAACCAAATTTTTTATTTTCTCTGCAGGATATTCTTTCCAATTTATATATCCCATCTCCTTTTTTAACATTGGAGCCATTGAAGAAAAGTTATTATCTTGTTTTTCTCTTGGTGCTTCTCCTTTTTCAATTAACTCTAAAGTCTTAACAAGTAATTTTCCTCCAATAATAGATAATCTATCCCAAAGCTCTCCAGTTGTTTCATTTTCTCCTATTTCTACTTCTTCTTTTAGAATCATATCACCAGTATCCATACCAATATCCATATACATAGTTGTTATTCCAGTTTTTTTATCTCCATTTAAAACAGCCCATTGTATCGGAGCAGCACCCCTATACTTAGGAAGTAATGAACCATGAACATTTACACAGCCATATCTTGGTATATCTAAAATTTCTTTCGGTATTATTTTTCCATAAGCTACAACACATATAATATCTGGGTTTAAAGCTTTTATTTCTTCTAAAAATTCCGTATTATTTCTTACTTTAATCGGTTGTTTTACCTCAAACCCTTTTGAAATTGCATATTCTTTTACCGGAGAAAAAATCATTTTCATTCCTCTACCCTTTGGTTTATCTGGATTTGTAACTACTGCCAATATTTCATGTTTAGCATTTACCAAAGCCTCCAATGATTCTTTAGCAAAATCTGGAGTTCCCATAAAAACAATTCTCATACACATTCCCCTTTCTATTGTTCTTCAGGTTTAATCACCTCAAAAGTTCCAGGAATTATTTTTTCCTTAAAAGTCTCTCCATTTAAATGATCAATTTCATGTTGAAGAGCTTGGGCAAGTAATCCTTCCGCTTCCAATGTAACATTATTTCCATCTAAGTCTTGAGCCTTAACCTTTACTTTTTCATATCTTCTAACTTTACCAAATTGATAAGGATAACTCAAACACCCTTCTTCAACTTCTACAATATTTCCTTCTAAAGAAACAATTTCAGGATTAATTAAAGCAAATTTTGACTCCCCATCATATAAATCAATTACAATAATTCTTTTCAAAACTCCAACTTGAACACCAGCTAGTCCTAATCCATCATATTTGTGCATTGTATCAAACATGTCCTCAGCTAAAGTTTTAATCCTATCATCAATAACATCTATTTTTCTAGATATCTTTTTTAATATTTCGTCTCCTTCTTCTCTTAAATTTCTAATAGCCATTTTTATTCACATTCCTTTCCATGACTTAATTCATATTATTCGAATTTATATCTACTATTATATTTGTATTTTTCCATTTCGTTTCATAAAACTGTTTCAAAATATTATTTATTCCATTTATCATAGTTTTAGTAACTCTACATTTTATAATTATTCTCCATCTGTACTGATTATTTATTTTATCAATAGGTGATGGTACTGGTTTATAAATATTGCAGTTTAAAAAATTTTGTTTTTGAAGCAATTTATATATATATTCTGAAACTTTTTTTATCTCTTTTTCATTTGTTGACTGAAACTTGATAGTTATTATATCGCAAAATGGTGGATAATTCAATCTTTTTCTTAGCATAATCTCTTGAGAAAAAAACAATTCATAATCTTGTTTTTGGCCACAAATAATTGAATAGTTATCTGGATTATACGTTTGAAGTATTACTTTTCCTTGTTCCTTATCCCTTCCAGCCCTTCCTGCAACCTGAGTTATAGTTTGGAAAGTTTTTTCTGCTGCCCTATAATCTCCCATATTTAAAGAAGTATCTGCTGCAATTATTCCTACTAAAGTTACATTTGGAAAATGATGGCCTTTTACAATCATTTGAGTTCCAATTAAAATATCTATATTTTCATTTTTAAATTTATTCAAAATCTCTTCATGAGAATTCTTTTTAGATACAGTATCTATATCCATTCTAATTGTTGACATGTCCGGGAAAAGCTTTTTTATCTCATTTTCTAATTTTTGAGTTCCTGTCCCAAAATATTTTATATTTTTACTATTACATTCTGGACATACCTTTACAGCTTGTTTTTCATATCCACAATAATGGCATTTTAATTTGTTTTCATATAAATGATAAGTCATTGCAATATTACAGTTTTTACATTTTACTGTATATCCACAATCTCTGCACATTATAAAAGTTGAATAACCTCTTCTGTTCAAAAATAAAATTGTTTGTTTATTTCTTTTTTTATTTTCAATTATTTCTTCATGAAGTCTATAACTTATCATTGAACGATTACCTTCAGCTAGTTCATTTCTTAAATCTATAATTTCTACATTTGGAAGACTAGCACTATTTGCTCTTTTAGTAAGTACTACTAATTCTTTTTCATTTTTCTTTGCTTTATAGTAATCACATATATCAGGTGTTGCACTACCTAGTATTAAAGGAATTTCGCTTTTTTTACAAATATATCTAGCTAAATCTTTTGCATCATATCTTGGAGTAGAATCTGATTTATATGAACTATCATGTTCTTCATCTACAATAATAACTCCTAAATCTTTTACTGGAGCAAAAATTGCAGACCTTGCTCCAATTATAATTTTAGCATCTCCATTTTGTATTTTTGACCATTCATCAAACCTTTCTCCATTTGATAATTTACTATGCAAAACTGCTATACAATCCCCAAATCTAGCTAAAAATCTATCTACCATTTGAGGTGTAAGAGAAATCTCTGGAACTAAAACAATAGCTCTCTTCCCTAATTTTAAAACTTTCTCGATAACTTGCAAATATACCTCTGTTTTTCCTGCTCCTGTTATTCCATATAGTAAAAACTCCGCAAATTCATTATTTTCTAGCATAAATTCAATTTGATTGTATATTTCTTTCTGCTCTTTATTTAATACTAATTTTTTATCCTTTTGTATATTTTTATTTTTAAAAGGATTTCTATTTATTCTTTTCTCTTCAAATTTAATAAAGCCATTTTTTTCTAAAGTTTTCATTATTGCTTTACTTATACAAGTATTTTCTTCTAAAGTTTTAATACCTATTCCATTATTTTCAAATAAATAATTTAACAATTTTATCTGCTTTTCAGATTTTATTTTTTTAGAATCTATATTTTCCTTTATTTCTTCTTTGCTTAAATTCAAATATACTTTTCTTATTGTCTTTTCTTTTACTCTTTTTTCAATATCTTTATTTGAATTTCCTGGTGGTAACATTAAACGAATACAGTCCGAAACATTGCAGAAATACTTCATTGCCATTAATTTTGCAAGTTCTATATTTTCCTTAGTTAATATAGAATCTTCTAATTTTATAATGTCTTTATTAGCAAACTCTGAAGCATTTTTTATTTCTATAACATATCCTTCTGCTACTTTATTTCCATTTCCAAAAGGAACAAAAACTCTACTACCAATCATTATATCTTTTTCTAATTCTTTAGGTACTCTATAATCAAAAGTTTTATTTAATGCTCTTGCTACCGTATTTATTATTATTTCTACGAACATTATTCCTCCATAATATTATCAATATTAAAATAAATAATATACCATTTTCTCTTAAAAAACAAGTATTTGATTTTTATTTTATCTATTCCTTTGAAAGTCCATATAATATTGCATTTTTATAGAAAATATATTATAATTATGATACTAAAATATTATAAAGGAGTGACAACCATGGTAAAAGCAACTAGTAAACTTCTTGGAATTACCAGAGATGGGTATTATGTATACGACCGTGAAGGAAGCTATTTTCAAAAAGATGGTTATGTATCACCAAAACTTTTGAAACAATCTATCTCCAAAATATTCTTAAATGAAAGAAATTTCAGAAGAATAACTTATCGGTATCCCCAAGTAATAGGAAAAACAAAATGCGTAAGTGTAACCAAAGATGATACAATTGTAATGGTTTATCGAAAAGGCCGAGATGGACAAACTCCTATGGTTAAATTCCGAAATCCTGAAGCGTGTCAACAAATAACAATGTTGTTTCTTAAACAAGGAAACAATTATACACTTATAACAGCATTTTTAGGTACTGAATATGAGATAGAACCTTGGGATAAAAGTATAAGTCACGATGATGGAGCTCTGGCAAGAAGTAAAAAATTCTGGTCAAATCACGCTATCATTTATAATGAAGACGAAATTGATTTTTCCAGAACTACACTTACTTAAAAAGTCATTCTTATGACTACCCCCTTAGATTTTCTTTGGGGGTTTTATTATGAATTTTTCACATTTACAATTGCTTCTCACCCCGAAAACGCAAAGCTTACTTTACATAAAGAACAATTCTAAAACCATCAGCCCAGCCAGTATCTGACCACCATTCTCTATTCCAAGCCTTACGTCTCATTGCAACACCAACACTCTGACCGTGCATCGCCACCTCTTTCAATAACTCTATCATCATCATAAAATTCAGTAGTTTGTTCTTGAATATTCCCAACAATATCATATATATTTTTTTGACTAGTATTATTTCCATCTCTTGTTAAAAACATTCCTGTTGGAAATACCACGCTTTCCCCCACTTTTTTTATTATATCTTTTCCAAATAACCACTTTTGCTTAGTCCCATAATATCCAGTATATTTAGATGATTCTACTGATGGAATATTGCCCCAATTGTTACATTCCTGATTAGTAATTTCAAAACCAATAAAATCACACATCACATCCCATTGTGTACCAGTTATCAATCCACTTTGTACATTCTGTTCTATTTTCCAATTATTAGCCAATTGAAGCATTTTTTGCCAACCAATTCTACTAATTGGTTGAACATTTCTTTTTACTACAACTTCCGGATTACTTTCCCAATCAATAATTCCATTTGACTCAACACCAGATTCATACCTTCCAACATAGAAACCGCCAGCATTAACAACTATGTCAGCTTCTGGTTGATTTTGTATTCCACTCTTAATTTCTGTCCCTAAAATATTTGTAATACCTAGGTTATCTCCTTTTTGAATTTCATCTATACTATTATTATTTAACATTTCATCACCATAAGTATTTATTGAACCAAGCTTTTTCTTATAATTTTCTTTACTTTTTACTGGTATCCAAACAAATTCATTTCCGCTTGAGTCAATTACTACTAAACCATCATCAATAACGTTTTCACCTTCTACTTGACTTACAGCAAAACCTGCTGGTATTATTGCTTTATCTCCATTTTTATCTGTATATTCTGTATTTTCCATATTCATTGCTGCTTCCGCTTTTGTTAATTCTCTTTTTTCATTCTCTTCTGCTATTTCAGTTTCACTCTTAGCTTCTCTAGCTCTAGTGAAAATTCCATTATCACCAACAACCATCGCAATTGTTACACCTGCTAAGATTAGCAAAACGATAATTGTGATCACAAGCGCAATCAACGTAATACCCTTTTCCTCTCGGGCAGACACAAGGCCTGCCCCTACACCTTTTGCAATAAATTTTTTCTTCATTTTCTTTTGTTTCTCCTTTCCTTTTTTCTTATATTTTTTTTGTAATAATATACCAATTTAAAAATTATATTAGACTAGTGCGAAAGTATTTTCATCTATTTTTTAAGTTGTCCGCTGTGGGGACCGATGAGCGCTGTTACATACGTTAGTATGGTTACAGCGCCATTGGGGAAGGATAACAAAAAATAGATAAATCCCTGAGAGCGATTGTCAAACGCTCCCAAATTTTTTATGCACAAAAAAAGCCTACAGATTTTGCATATAACAAAACCCATAGACTTTTATCTATGTTACTCTTACATTATTTAAACAACTATTTGTGTGTGTGTGTGTGTGCGTGTGTACTCTCGCAAGGCTTTCAAGCTTTTTCATTTGTATCTCTCCTTTAAAATTTTATATTATTATATTACATATAAAAAAACAAAAAGTCAATGATAATTTTTTTATTAAAATGAATTTTAACAGGGTTATACATTTATAGTTTTTCATATATATCTACAACATAATCATTATTTTTTTCAATTACAGTAATTTTTGCATTTTCTATATTATTTGAACTTTCTTCAAAAAAAGATATTTCATAAGTCATCGAACTATCTGTATGATCTATTAGACTCATATTTTCAACCTTATATTCTCTTTCTTCTCCACCTATGTCTGAAAAACATAAATATTCATCAACATTTTTAAATCCTTGATTATCATAATAAGAATTAAATAATTTTTCTGTAACAAATTCTAATAATTTATTTTTAAAATCTTCATATTTTATATCTGTTTTCGCATAAAACCTATCTATATAGTCTTCTGGATTAGATGTATAATTTTCATCTATTAAGCCTAATGAAATAAGTATTCCTTTTGGTGAAGAATTTTTATATACCTTTAAAAAATTTTCGATTTTCTCTTTACTTATCTCGT
Organism: uncultured Clostridia bacterium; assembly: GCA_947628395.1. Taxonomy (GTDB): domain Bacteria; phylum Bacillota; class Clostridia; order TANB77; family CAG-508; genus UMGS1994. Next base: position 10,682 of record CANQZP010000005.1, on the reverse strand, counting down.
CTCTTTCTTCTATATCCAACTTTGATAAATTAGTTTCTTCTTTTTCTTCTGTAACTTTATTTTCCGGCTTATCATCTGTTACATTCTCTATTTTATTTTCAGACTTTGAATTATTTTCTACTTTTTTACTTTTAAAAAAAAATAAAAGTCCTAATATTAGACCAACTACTAATATTAAAATTACTATTTTTAATAAATTATTTTTTTTCATGATCATACTATCCTTTTCTCACGTATATTTATTTTGATAGCCAATTCTTATACTCTTTTATAATTATATCTTTTACTTCTTCAGGCCTTAAATTTGTCGTATCTAAAATAAAATCATAATTACTCATATCCTCTTTATGTACTCCATAAAGATTAAAATACCTTTTGTTTTCTAATTCAAATCTCTTTTGCATATCTTGTTTTTGTTCTTCTATAGAAGTAAACATTTCACTATCTTTTCGAGTAGGATCATTAAAAGCTCTTTTTGCTGCAACATCTAAATCTACTTTTAGATACACTTTAAAAGAATCAGGAACTGCATACCAACCGAAGCCTTGCATCAATAATCAAATTATCATGGGCTTTCGCATATTCTGCTGCACTTTTTTCTATCTGCCTATCTATTTCAGGATGCTTCTTTACATATATATTAAAAGTTGTTACATCCATTCCTTTCTCTTTTGCAAGTTTTCTAAAATAATTTCCATTTCTATATACTTCATACCCAAGTTCTTCACTTATAAGTACAGAAACTGTCCCTTTTCCACTTGCTAAATCACCACTTATAGTGATAATATTTCTCTTCTCCATTATCTATTCCTCTTCTACATCATTAATAATAGTAACCTTTCTTTCTGCAATTTCTTTAGCTGCTTGAGTTACAGGATTCTCATCTTGCTTACTTGTTAATGCAGGAGCTCCTTCTGCTAGTTGTCTAGCTCTTTTAGATGCAACAATTACTAATCTATATCTGTCATCTATTACATCTAACAATTCATTTACACTTGGTTTTACCATCATTTTTAAATTCCCCCTTTTTTAATTTACATCATCATTATCTAATCTTCCAGCTACAGTTTCTGGCTGAACTGCTGATAATATTACATGTCCTGAGTCCATAATAATTACTGCTCTTGTTCTTCTTCCATAAGTAGCATCAATCGCCATTTTAGTATCTTTTGCCTCTTGAACTAATCTTTTTATAGGCGCTGATTCTGGACTAACAATAGAAATAATTCTATTAGCAGATACAATATTTCCAAAACCTATATTTATAAGCTGCATAATTTGTCCTCCTATTCTATATTTTGTATTTGCTCTCTAATATTTTCAATTTCTGTTTTAAGTTCTATAACACAATTTGTAATTTCTAAAGAATTAGCTTTTGAACCTATTGTATTTACTTCTCTGTTCATCTCTTGAATTATAAAGTCAAATTTTTTTCCTACTGGAGAATCTTTTTCTAAAAGATTAGAAAATTGATTAATATGACTATTTAATCTTGTTAACTCCTCCTCAATAGAAGACTTATCTGCAAAAATAACAATTTCTTGAGCTAATCTATCTTTATCTACTACATCAACTTTTAGTAATTCTTTAATTCTGCTCTCTAATTTTACTATATATTCATCAATAAGTCCAGAAGAATATTTAGAAATCTCTTGAACTTTTTCTTTTACAAACTCTATTCTTGTTTTCAAATCTTCTTTTATTTTACTACCTTCTGTCTCCCTCATTTCAATAAAATTTTCTATTGCCATATTTAATACTTGACTTACATTTTCCCAAATTTCTTCTTCATTTTCTTCATTACTAATATTTAATACTTCTGGCAATTTTGAAACTTCTGTTATATTGATTTCTGAATTTATTCCATTTTCTTCTGCTAAAGTTTTTAATTCATCAATATAAATTTTTGCTATCTCATGATTTATTCTTATATTTTTTCCTTTTTCACTAAAATCTTGCATCGAAACAAATATATCTATTTTTCCTCTAGATATCTTCTGAGATATAACTTTTCTTATTTTTTCTTCCAAATATGAAATTTGTCTAGGTAATTTTACTGAAATATCATTATATTTATGATTTACTGATTTTATTTCTATTGTAAATTCTTTTCCATCTATCTCAAGTTTAGCTCTTCCAAATCCTGTCATACTTTTTATCATATCTATTCACTCCCACTCTTAAGAAAATTTTTTATTACTTTTTTCATCTATATAAGAAAATTTCTCTGTCATTATTTCTTTTATATCACTTAAACTATTTTTATATTTCTTTACTTCTCTTACATATATAACCATACATTTTATTGTATAATACATTGCAATATAAATTGCAGAAGTTTCAAATATAACTTTTACTATATCATTTTTATAAAAATATACATAAGGAAGATATAAAGTAATAATACTTAAAACAAGCATCTCTATTCCATATATTGTTAACTTTCCACTGTCTTCTTTATAAGCTTTTTCAAACAATATTATTGTCAAAATTATTAAACCAAATGCAAATACTTTTAAATCAGTTTTAAATACTTCAGCTTCTAATCTAATATATCCTAAATTCAAAAAACATATATAAATAAAAATGCAAATTGCAATATAAAAATTTTTTATCATCATTGAATAAATTTCTTCTTTTTCTTCTTTAGGAATTTTTATCTTTGTATCTAATTCTTTAGAAATTTCTGATTTTTCCATGAATTAATTTCCTCCTATATCACCTAATTCATACATAATAATCGAAGATAATACTATTGGAGCAGTCTCCGTTCTCAAAATTCTTTTTCCAAGAGAAATAGAAATTCCACCAATTTCTTTCAAATATTCTATTTCTTCCTCATCTATTCCACCTTCTGGCCCTATTATAACACCTATTTTTAAATCTTCTTTATTTTCTATTTTATTTATTTCTGATTTTAAAAATTTTTCCTGTTCTTTTTCATAAGCTATAAATACTTTATCATAATCTTTAATAAATTTATCTAATTCAGTTACTTTAGCAACACTATTGACTTCTAAAATACTATCTCTTTCACATTGTTTTGAAGCTACTTCAGCTATTTTACGCCATCTTTCAACCTTTTTTATTTTATCTTTTTCATCTAATTTTACTACACTTCTTTTAAAAACTACGGGTGTAATAGATTTTACTCCTAGTTCTGTACACTTTTGAATAATAAGTTCCATCTTATCAGCTTTAGGTAAGCCTTGAAATATATGTATATTTATATTATTTTCTAACTTAAACTCTTTTTCTTCTATAACCTCTGTTTCAATTTTTTCAGTGTTCATTGATTTTATTTTAACAACATAATTTTTTCCGTTTTCTTTGCAAACAATATCTAAAATATCATTTTCTTTTTTTCTAAGCACATTTTTTATATGATTAACATCAGTTCCAAAAATATCTATTATACTTTCTTTTATATTTTCTTCTCCCACAAAAAATTTCATCTTTTACCTCATTTATGCTAAATATTATATCAAAAAAATAAAACCACTACAAGATGTATGACACAAAAAAGCGAACAATTCTGCTCGCTTTTTTGAAAACTATAAATTATTTATTATAATTCCTAAATTTTTATTCATATTTGCTAATTTATCAAACTTATTTAAAGTCTTATTTACAATATTACTCTTATTTTTCAATAAATTCATCATATTTTTATTTTCTTCTTCTATTTTCTTAGTTAAAAATTTATAATATTTTCTTTTTTCAAAAAAACCTGTTGGAACTAAATTTGCCATCTCCCAACTTATATTAGGTTTTGAATTTAAAGAATTTTTATCCAACATATACAATTTTATGATTTCGCTCTGAAATTCTATAAGCTCATTATTCTTATCTGGAAAACTATTCAAAACATTTACAATTTCTCTTATGCTTTGTCCTTCATAAATATCTTTAATCTCTGAATATTCCTTTTTTATCAACTCTCCCTCTAATTCTTTATTCTTAGCCATCACCTTTTTTAATTTTGACTTTCCTAAAAAAGTATCTATAAGATTATTTTTTGATAAATAATACTTTCTTTCTCTTTGAGTTTTTTGCCATCTAGCTACATATATTAATTTTTTACCTTTTTTATATATTTGACTCAAAGAATTTTCTTCAATACATTTTACTTGGGTTTCAATTGCATTTTTTATAAATTCAAAATCAACTTCCAATGTTTTTTCTAAATCAACTAATTCATTATATATATCATTTTTTAATTCATAATTTTCTTTAATATATAAACTCATATTTTTTAGTTCATCATCATTAATTTCAATACATTGATAATCGTCTATTCCTAAGTTATGAGAAATCTTTGCTGAAATACGCTTTTTAGCATTTAACTTATCTATTGTGCTGATTAATATATCTATTTTATTTAAAATATTAATAACTCTTTCCTCGTTTTCCAACACCTTTTTCTCCTTCTTTTGTTTCGTTTACTCCATATCCATTACATTATACCCTGTAGTATCTGGAAGTTTAAAATCGTCATCTTTAACTTTTCCTATTTGATATCTATATATCGTTGTAATTTTAGTAGATTCTCCTTCATTTGTATCAAATTCTCTTACTATTTTTATAGGCATTCCATTGTCTCTGTCTAACCAAACAGAAATACAAGAATTATCATTTTCCAATTTGAATGAAGCAGATTTTATTCCATTAACTTTTTCATATTTCAAAAATTCATACTCATATTCATCATTATCAAGTATCTCTACTGCAGAATATAACAAACTTTTAAAACTATCTATACTATTTCCAGAATTATATTCATACATTTCTTTTTCAGATGTATCAATATAGGTACATTTATTATCATTATTTCCATCTGTAAATTCTATATAATTATTATTTTTTACTAATAAAGTATTATTTTTAAATTTATAGTCTACTATTCTTTCCTGATCACTTTGAGTTACAACCTCACAAGAAATATTATCTATTGAAAGAGCTTTTTTAGCAAGAAAAAGTGCATCATTTTTATCTAATGGTTTATAATTTTTGTTATAAATCATAAAAGACATTCCTACTATAAATATAATAATAACTATAATTGTAGGAATAGCTAAAATAAACACTTTTTTTTCTTTCATATTTATCTCCTCTTCTTCTATTTAGTATATCTTAATTGAAATATTTAAGTCAAGAAATATGAAAAATTTTATATTATTTTTAATATTAAAAAAAATCGCTGATTACAACCAGCGATTTTAATATATTATTAGTAGGCAAAAAATCGTACCATAATTTGACTTTATACTAGTATTTATTTTAATTGGGGGCTATACCATTTAAAATTTTTATTAGAGTAATTCCCGTAAAAAATTTTCCTCCTTTCCCTATTTTTTTGTAAATAAGAAAACTAACTAATCTAAAGTTTAATACTAGTTTTCTCATCAAATTATTATTGTAGTTTAAGTTTGGGAAACGATATTTTAAGAATTTAAAATATCTTAAAGATTAAAAATGTTAATTTTCCTATTAACTTTTTTGATTATAGCACTTAAAGCTACTTATATCAAGCACTTTTCATCGACAAGATTTTACATATTTTTCATTTCAAATAATCAGATTTTAAAAAACAAAATAGGAACAGAAATATCTGCTCCTATTTAAACTTTTCTAAAAATGTCTTCCAGAACCTCTTGATTTTTTAGCTTTACTCCTATATCCAGCTTTTCTATTTCTTGACTCAGTTTCATCTTGAATATCAGTATCATCATCTGTATTTACATCATCTAAACTATTATTAATTTCAGTATCTGTACTCTCATTCTCATCAAAATAATCATCTTCATAACTTTCATACTTTTTCAATTTTTTAGACTTTATAAAAGCAATTATTGCAATAAGTATTCCTATAGCTACAGCCAGTAGAGTACATCCAGCCATTATAAATACTGGTATCATATCTTTATCAAGTTCACACCCAAATATACTAAAAGTATCATCATCTTTTTGACTATCATTATTTTGCACTTCAGGCATCTTGGCTTCAGCTTCCTCATTTACAAATGTTATTGTATATCTAGCATATTCTCTTTCTGCATCTTTTATAATTACATATACAACATTTTTATCTTCTTTTAATTCATCTTCTGTTAATACTTCTACAGTATAATTCTCATCACTAAAACTTGATTTTATCATTTTTTTCAACTCTTCTAGTGAATCAATTTTCTTATCTATTTTTACAGTATATTCTTTTATTGCAGGATCAAATTCTGGCTCCAATTTAAGCCCTTCTATTTCAAGATTTTCAAGAACAATTCCTATGTTATTTTCTTCTGGAGTTTCCTCACTTTCCTCTCCATCTGTATTTGGAACATTTTCACCTTCTAAAGTTGCTCTATTTACTGAAATTGTATAAGTTTTAGTATTACCTGCAGCAGCTTTTACTACAATATTAAATCTGTTTGTACCTTCTCTTAATGTTTTAGCTCCTGTTCCCGTAATAGTTTGACCACTATCTCCTTTATTAGCATAAATTGTGATTTGTGAAACCTCATTTGGTACATTTACACTATATGATGTTTTACCTGCTGAAAAACCTGAAAAATCATTTGGAGTTATTCCTAAATTACTTAAATTTGCATTTGTACTAGCTGCAACTGCTCCACCATTTCCAGTAGTTGTTCCACCAGTATTATTTCCTCCACCATTATTTTGACTAACTATACTAACACTTGCTGAAGCACTTTTTTGTTCATCTGTTTCTGTAGAGTAATCTGCTATTACACCCGAAGCTCTTATACTAATTGTTCCTGAACTACCAGCTGTAGCTGTTACTGTTTGAGAAGACTTGGTCATTAATTCTAAAGATGTAGCACTTAAAGTTGCATTACTAGCTGATAAACTTACTTTACCAGCTCCACCACCTACTGAAACAGTAATTGAAAACGACTCTCCTGGTGAAACTGAAGACTTTGACGTACTTACACTTAATGTTGAAGCATTTGAAGTTGTTTTTAATATAAACATCATTCCCAAAGTCATAAATATAGTTATAAAAATTTTATATAAAGTCTTTTTTTCCATACTTGACCTCATCCTTCCTAAGGCTTACTTACAATTCTATACTTGAATATCCCATTATTTGATTTACAATTTTAACATAATCTGCTGGAGTTATATCATTATCCTTATTTATATCAGCAGCAGAAGTTTTTATAGAATCAAGATTAGATGTTCCCATAATCTTATTTACTACTTTTACATAATCAGCAGGAGTTATATCTCCATCTCCATTTATATCACCCAATTTAACAACAGTATATGTTGCACCATCTATAGTAATAGTTGCTCCTGTTCCGATTAAATCAGAAGTATTTGATATATCTGTTCCATCAGCTTTTTTAATTACTGCACCTGCATATTTTGCCTTAACATCTTTCGCTGTAGTAGCTGGAGTCATTTTCATATTTTGACCTTCTACTTTAAAATCAGCCTTTCCTACAACTGTTCCTGTACTAGGAGCTCCATTTCCCATATCTACTTGATTTCTGTAATCTGGTACTTCTGTTCCTAGTTTAGTTAAATATTCTGTTGCTACATATCCGATTTTTTCTACAGAATTCCATACTTTATTTGAATATGTTGTAGCAGCTCTTATTTTTACTCTACTCCAATATCCCTGATTTTCTAACATTTCAACAACAGTATCTTTATATACATTTCCTTGTGAAGCTCCACCAGGAGATGATCTAAATTCTACTCCATATTTTTTCAAACTATCAATATAATATAAATTTCCACCTGTAAGTGATGTTGGTGCAGCAACTTTGCCTGGCATATTATTATATACTGGTATAGTAAAAGTTAATTTTTCATCTAATATTCCACTTTCAGCATAAATATCATATAAAGTTCCTGCCTGACTTGATGGGTCTCTTAAATTGGTCATATATTGATTACCATAGAAATAACTTTTTGAATATGTTTTTTGTCCTTTACTTTCAGTTAATATTTCATTTCCTACTACATCAAACTTATAAAAATATTTAGTCGTTTGTCCTGCTGAAATATATCCATTAGCTAAAGCCTTTCTAGCTCCATCTGTTAATGCAAATCTTGGATTTGTCCAACCATACTCTCTAGCTTTTGCAAGTCCCCTTTCTACAGCTCCTGCTCCATCTGTTGCTCCATAATTATAGAAATTATATAATCCTTCATATCCTGGTACTGTTCCCGAAATTGCTCTTGGATTTCCTGTTCTTCCTATCTCTTGGAATATTGTTGCAACAATATGTAGAGGACTTATTCCTACTTCATTTGCTGCAGACATTATATCATCTATATATTGTGTTAAATATGTTCCGTTTACTGCATTTGCAACTACATTTCTAGTTACACCTGAACCATTTGATAAATCTAAAAATTGGAATACCATTGCCTCACCCATAAAGTTTCTAGGGTCTAAATAATAGTTAACAGTTTTAGCTGAAGCGCAATAATATCCTGAATCTCCCATATATCCACAAATGCATAATGCTGATGGATCTAAAAGATTACCTTTATGTATTGTATTTTTTCTACAAGCATTTTCTGCTTCTGATGATGTAAGTTCGCTCCAATCTATTCCTGTATAATAAGCTTTAAATTCCCAATTTGGATGTAAATATTTTAAATATGCAAGCTGTTTTTGATAACTCTCAGGAAAAGCAGAAATTCCAGATTTAACATACTGTGTATAAGATCCACTTAAAGCCTTAGATTCACTTGGAACAAAGAATATATGTATTATACTTATTAAAATAGTTAGTATTATTGTAATGATAAAAAAATTTTTTATCACTCTATTTTTCATTTGTTTCCTCCATATAAATACAATTTTCCTTTTAAAAAAGTATTTTTCTCTACCATAAGTATATATTATACGATTTTTTTCGTCAATAATATTCATATATCATTTTTGTTACAAATTTCCTATTTTAGATATTTATAACAATTTTTATCATCTGCATATATACCAGCAATGTCTATTTAAGTTAAGGAAATATGCCACAAAAAAAGCCAGTATAATAATTGATTTTTTATAGCTTTGCTGTCGCAACTTTCAGATTAAAAAGTATTTCGTAGTGGCGATTATAAATCGCCAGACCTTCGAAGAAAATGCGAAATACAAAAATATCTGTAAGTTGCTTCAATCGCACTCGCCATATATGGCTCGTTTGGTCGCTGCGCAGCTATTTAAAAATCAATTATTATACAGCTTTTAGAATATCGTTTCTTAACTTAAATAGACATTGATGGGAAATCAAAAAAAGCTTACAGATTTTGCACACTACAAAACCCATAGACATTTATCTATATTTATCTCTTTACTACTTTAAATATTACTTATTTTTTTTCCTTACCTATTCTCCCTCTTCTATTACTACTCCATATTTTTCCATATCTATTCTCTGATTATGCAATATCTCTTCATCAGTAAGCGCTCTATTATATATTCTAGCTGCATACATATTTCCTTCAAAAAATTCATTAACAGCTACATTACCGACTATTTGGATTTGCTCCCAATATTGTATTTAAATTTGATTGTTTCATTTTTCCTTCTGCATTCTGTTCATACCTTTTAGTATTTTCAAATAATACAATATTTTTTTCATCAAACTTACCTGATAAACAATATTTAAAATTATTTTTTGTTGGATTTGCTCCGTAACACCTAATATAATCATTATTTATATAACATGGCATATTATTTCTTTGTAAATAAGATAATCCACATCCAGACTGATCCCAATTAGCAATAAAATCTTGTTCTCCACTTTTATTTACATTACTATGCATTACAACGGCTTCTAAAGTTACATTTTCAAAATTCATCTTTCCTATATCTACCCAATCATCTATACCATCAAAATTTAAACAATTATCCTGCCATTTTGCTTCACCTTTTAATGTTCCATCATTTCCATTTCCACTTAAATCTTTCCATACCTTAGCATCTGAATCATGACCATTTCCTGTATTGTTTATTCCATCATACGCTACCATTAGTCCATTTTTTATATACTCATCACTACTGTCCTTAACTACCTCTCCATCATCATATATAAATAACTTTTCATCATTCTTCTCTACTATTACAGGAAACTCTTCTGCATCTGTTTCAATATCAATCTTCTCTAATTCACTCTTTAAATTCTCTAAATCTACTTTCCCATCTGTATTTAAAGAACCTACTGCAGCTACCTGTACCTTTTCTACAAACTCTGCTGTCTCAGTTTCGGCTTTAGCCTGCCTTGCTCTAGTCAAAATTCCATTATCACCAACAACCATAGCAATCGTCACACCTGCTAAAATTAACAAAACAATAATTGTAATAACAAGCGCAATTAAAGTAATAGCCGATTCTTTTCTGGCAACCGTTATAGGGACGGGCCTTGCATCCGCCCTTTTACCTGCCCCTACACCTTTCTTAATAAATTTTTCCTTATGTTTCATTTCTCTCCTCCTTGTTTATATATATTAAATTTTTTTAAATTTTTCTTATTAGGCACCGTAGTAACCCGGTAATAAGCTCAAGTATAAATGTCATTATAAAAAAGTACTTTTTTGTAATATTTCTTATTTTCATAAATTGTATAGAAATCAGCGCGAAGGGATTTCCATTTATTTTTTAAGTTGTCCGCTGTGGGGACCGATGAGGGCTGTTTAATGCGAGT
>CANQZP010000004.1 GCA_947628395.1 uncultured Clostridia bacterium | reverse complement strand
ATTGTGTAAAAAAATAAACTAAATGTTATAAAAAACTTTTAGTTTATTTTAAAAATTTTTAATTTATTTTTTAGTTTATTTTGTTAATAATTTCGAGTATATTTATTAAATATTTTTTATTACGTAGGACATTACTTCTTTGGCTTATGACTTCAGTAACAAAAAAGTGTTCTTATTGAAATTATTAAAAACACTTTTTTATAAAATTATAAATTTCTAATATTACATTTTTAGTATAATCCATTGTAATTTTATATTTATCATCAAGAACATATTTATATTGCATATTATTAAATTCTTGTATAAGTTCATCATTAAAATCTAATTTAAAGTAATTAAAATCTTTTATTTTTGTATTACTATCAATACCACCAATTCTAACCTTTTCTTCTTCTCTTTTATAAAAAATCAATTTTTCCATTTCATCTTTATTTTTTAATAATTTTTCAATATTTTCATTTTGTGATAATACTGAAATATCGTATAAATGTTTAGAAACATCATTATACATCTTTCTTATATAATAAAATTCTGCTGCGAAAATTTTATCTATAAACATTCTTTCAAGCTTAATAATATTTATATCAAACTTTGATATTTCAAACTGACTTTCTAATACATTTTTTTCATTTTCATTAGATAATTTATATATAAGTGGCTCTATAGTATATTTATCGAAAGGCTCACTAACAGTAAAAGAAGTTGCCTCTACTTGAATTATGCCAGCCCTATGTAAAGGAGCCTCATTTATATTATAAATGGAATCATATCTATATATACCTGTAACACTTCCTTTATTATCAATGCACTCATCTTTTGATAATTCTAATTCAGAAATTTTATACCCTAAAGCTGATTCTTTTAATCTTTTTCTATTTTTTGTATTTGATTGTTCTGGAAGTACTTTTACTGTTAAATCTATATCTTCTGAAAAACGATTCATTGTGTCTAATATTTTATAAATTGCTGTTCCACCTTTAAAATATGCTTGCAATTCATCTTGTTTTTCAGATAATTCTTTTAGTATACTGCAAACATAATAATCTTTTTCTATAATATCTGAGCCAATACCAGTTCTATTACTTATTATATCTATTAATTTTTTAAAATTTTCTTTATCTAAATGCAATAACATATCCCTCTCCTATCTTGCTAGTACAAGTATTTTATTGATAACTGTTCTGCTTTTTGTATCCATAGCATATTTTATTATTTTTTCAAAATCTAAATTATTTTCTATAATAAATTGGTAAATAATTTCATTCGGATTATCTACTTCTATACCAATATGGTCTTTGTTTTCAATCAAATCAAATAGCTGTAAATATTTGTAATTGTCATTATTAACTGTAATTTTTGGTTTTCTTAAAACAACCTTTAGATTTTTATTTTCATATTTATTAAAGTTTTTACATTCATTTGTAGCTATATCAAGGATATTAGGAACTTGTGTTGTTAAGTGAGCATCATTAAAAAGTTTTGCACCTGTAAAATATCCTTTGATATTTCCATTTTTGTCCATCATATATTTATACATAATAATTTGTCTGTTACTTAAAGGAACTTTTCCAAAAATACTTTCAGCAGGAATATAATAAATACCTTTATAAGCAGTTTGTATAATACCTTCTTTATTCATTCTATTTAAGATTGCTTTTATATTATTATATACTTTTTCTTTCTCATTTTGGTCATAAAATTTGATAATATAATCTTTTATTTCTTCAATAAAAATTGGGATTCCTTGTCCTACATTATTTATATATTCTAAAACCATATTATAACAATTCATTGTTATCATCTCCTTGTTACTATTATATGATATTTTTTGAATATTATTCATACTTTAGTAATATTTTAGCATATTTTTTTATAAAAGTCAATTTTAATCATGGTAAAATTGATTATATATAGTAAATCATGCACCATTAGCTTAGTTATTAGAGCAAATGACTCTTAATCTGACGCTCGGAAGTTCGAATCCTCTATGGCTCATCAAAAAACTCCTATACGATTGTATAGGAGTTTTTATTGTATGAACTTTTAACAATTGCCCGTTTCTTTGAAACAAATTTATATATCTTAAATCTTGTTTATAATTCAAGCTCATCAATTTTTCTTGGATTAAATCTGTCAAATGTTCCTATTATATTTAATGAATCTCTATCAATGTTATCAATAAAGTTTTTCATTTCTTCTGGTGTTTTATACAGATATTTATTATCTTTATCAGAATAAACGTAATATAGATTATTTTTATTATCAGATTTAACTTTTATTATTGATATTATGTTAGACACATCATCTCCTACTTTTGCTACATAAGCTTGTAATCTACGACCTTCTTTTGGAGATAATATTTTTTGGGCTACATATACATAATATCTTATATTTTCTAAATAATTCATATTACTATTATAATCTGTCAATTTATTTATATTTTCAAAAATATAATCTAACTTATATTTAAGTATTTCTTTTTGGGGAACATCTTTATTATGTAATACATATTTTTTAAATGAATCTGGATTATTCATATCTTTTCTTAAAAGTTCTATTGCATCCTCTGTATAAAATCCTCTTTCATTCTCATTTGAAAGTTGTGGAATAAAAAAACTATATCCTAATTTTTTGTCCAATTGTTCAATATCTTCTCTTGTTAAGCTATCTATTTTACCATAATAATTTTCTAATCTAATTAAATATAATTCATTTTCTTCGTCAATTATCGGATGATTTTGAGATCTATTTAAGTCAAAACAAAAAGAATTTACTCTTCTTGATGTCTTTATTCTAGATAAATCACTTATTAAATTTACTATATAATTATTTCCATTTATCTTTAATACTACATCAATATGAGAAATTGAACTGTTAGGCTGTTTTTTTACTAAATCAGCAGATATCCCTATTCTTTTATCTCTTAATATACTAACATATAATTCTGAAATTGATTTACATATACCATAATAATTACTATCTATTGCATTATCATAAAGTTTTTCCCTTCCTTTTAGATCAGTAAATACGAAATTGGGATTCTCACTAACAATTTTTCCAAGTTCTAGATATATGTAATATGCTTTTTCTATTTCAGATAGATTTTGGGGCATATTATTTATAATAGAATCAATTTGAGAACTATTTATTAAACTGGTATAAGTATTTTCAGGTACGTCTAATAATAGTTGATTTTGTTTTTTACTTTTTATTTTATTTATAAAATTTTTAAAATAATCAACTATTATCATAAATTCCCTCCCTTAATTTTTTTATATTATAGCACAAATCTTACCAAAATAAAAGCTGATTTTTTTCCTATACAGTAAAATAAACACCTTCCAAAAGTTTCATTTATTTAAACTTTTGGAAGGTGTTCTTTTGTTTTTATCTTACAAGAACAATTTCTTATAGTTATTTGTCATCTTTTCTTTTTCTTGAAATTAATCCTATAGCTCCTAGTTCTACTAGTACTATCAATAATCCAACTGACATTAATATTAAAGTTTTATCACCTGTCTTAATTTCAATTAGTAATTCTGCTGTATCTTTGTTGTCCTCATCATTTGCTTCTTTAAAATCGCCTTCTCCTTTTAACTCTTCTAAATATGCTGTGTTAGATTTTAATCCAAATGTATCTTCTCCTCCGATCCATTTTACTACTACTCTTAGCTCTGTACTTTCTCCTGGTAGTATGTTTCCTGTTTTTGCTCTTAGTTTTCCTCCTTCACTTACTACCCATCTTGGATCACTTTCTTCTGCTACAAACCTCATATCTTTTGGTAACTCATCTACTATTGTTGCCTCTCCACTTAAGCTTTCTGTATTAATTACTCTTATTACATATTCTGCTTGTATTTGCGCATTATTTACTTCTTTTCTATGTACTGCTACTTTTGATAGTTTTGGATCACTTATTTGTACATCTTGGCCATTTAGTAATATTCTTACTATATCCTTTTCTACATCTAGATTAAATTTCAATTTTACATCTGTTTCCTTTGATTCTGCTTCTATTACAATTGGCTCTTTTCCTAAATATAACTCGCCATGTGCCTTATTTACTAATTTTGCTTTTGTTATATCTATATCTTTGAATACCACTCTGAAATTCTTTGTGAAGTCTATGATTCTAGTTCCATATTCAAATGTATTTATGTCTTTTATTTCTTCTGTCCATGTTATTGTCTTTTTCTCTCTATCATAAACTCCTCCGCCTATGTTTGACCTTGCTTCATCTATCTCGTATGGTAATTCATCTACAATTAATACCTTTGCATCTCCTTCATAATCATCTACTTTTGCTTGATATCTTATTGAATAATTTAATACCTCATCTCTTGATGTTATCGCATCTGGTCCGTCTTTTTCTATTTCACATTCATATTTAGGATCTATTAATGTAAATTTGTTCTTGATTAAGAATCCACTTATGCTCTTAGTATATGCCGATAGTTCTCCTTCGTTTTTCTCTGTCTCATCTATTGTATATACAATTTCTTTTCCTGTCACTTCATTATATTTTCTTGGTTTAAATGTATATTGCCATCCATTTGCTGCTGTTATTTCTCCTCTTGCTACTTCTACCCCATCTCCATATAGAATTGCTACTATACTTTTTGGTCTATATTCGTTTTTGTATTCTTCATCTCTTGTCCATTCTTTTCTTACTACTATATCTTCTGTATCGTCTGGGACTCTAAAGTTATTTGTTATTGTGTATCCTTCTATTACTCCTTGGTAGAATTTCAAATCACCTTTTACTGCTTCTTTTTCTTGTACTGTATATACAATTTCTGAATCTGTCTTATAATTTATATTCTTTAATTTATCAAATGTACATTGCCAATTATCTCTTTGAGTTATTAGCTTTTCTTGTACTTTTTGTCCATCGCCATATAATTCTACTATTACACTTGATGGTCTTCTTTCATATAAATTATTATTATCATTCCATACCTTGTTTACTGTAATTGATTTTTCATTATCTCCAAGAGTATTTGTTATAGTATATGTAGTATCATCCACTTCTTTTGAATAATATTTTAAGTCTCCTGGATTCTTCTCTTCTTCATCTATTGCATATTTCTTTTCGTCACCATTTTCATCATATTTATCTAGCGTAAATTCATAATGCCAATCATCATCTTTAGTTACTGTCTGTCTTTCTTCTTTTCCTGTCTCATCTTTTACTACAACAACTACTTTGTCTGGTCTTGTTTCTTCTTCATTATCATTGTCTTCCCATTCTATCTTAGCATCTACTTTTACCTTATCTTTTGGTTTTGTAAATATATTATTTACAGTGTATCCTGCGTTTTGACTTCCACTTACTTCTGCTCTATAGAAATATCCAGATTCTTTCTCTCTTACTGTATATTTTATTTCATTTCCTTCTTGATCATATTTTGGTAAGTCATCAAATGAATACTCTAAATTATCTTTTGTATCCAAATCTTGTGATGCTACTACTGTTTCACCATTTAATACCTCTAATGTTATTCTTTGTGGTCTCTTCTCTTTTTGCTTTTCTGTAGTTTCTGTCCAGTTCTTTGTTACAGGTATTGAGATTCTATAATCTTGCTCTGTTTCTTTTACTTTTGCATCTACTGGATATTCTCTTGGTGTAACATTAAACTTAGCTGTAGCTTTTGCATTATTTGCGATTTTTCCTACTACATTTAAATTCTTGTAATGGATTTTAATAATTTTAGTTATATCAATATCTCTTGGTCCATTTGCTTCTGTATCAATATTATCAATTCTTTCTGTCCATGTTAATGTCTTATTAGTTTCGTCATATCTTGCTCCATTAATATCAGAACCAATTTCTATCTCATAAGGCAATGTATCTACTATTTCTATTGTAGCACTTCCCTTTAAGTTATTTATTGTTCCATGATAATGAATTGTATACTCTATAGCCTCTCCCTCGTCAGTAATTCTATCTGGTCCGTCTTTTTGTAAAGTTTGATCTATACCTACATCATTTAATGTATTTGTAATTGTAAAGTTTTCATTATTTAAGTCTATCTTGTAATATTTCAACTCACCTTCATGTACCTCTTTTTCACCAATTACATAAGTCTTTTCGTCTCCATTTTCATCATACTCATCTAATACAAATTCATGATGCCATCCATCTCTATCTGTTACTGTCTGTGTTTGTTCATTTCCTTTTTCATCTTTTATTACTATAATTACGCTGTTTGGTCTTACACTATATCTATTATTTTCGTCTTGCCATACAACTTTAGCATCTATATTTAGTTTAGAGTCTATTCCAAACACATTATTTAGAACGAATCCAGTATCTTTATTTCCGTTAATTTCAGGAGTATAGAATTTTCCTGAATCAACCTCTTTGATTTTATAGTCTATAACTTGACCATTTTTATCATATTTTGGTAAGTTTTCAAATGTATACTCTAAATTATCAGTTGTAGCTAAATCATGTGAATCAACTACTGTATCTCCATTTAGTAATTGTACTGTAATTTTTTCTGGTCTCTTCAGTTTTTGTTTATCTGTAGTTTCTGTCCATATCTTCCTTACAGGTATTGAAATTCTATAATCTTGTATAACTTCTGTAGGATCAGGTGTTATTTCATCTTTCTGTGGACTGCTACTATAAGTAACTTCACTCTTTATTCTGTTAACTATCGGTTCTACAACATTTATATCTTTGTAATATAATCTTATTGTTTTATTAATTTCAACTGTTTGAGGGCCATCTGCTTCTGTATCAACATTTTCTAATATCTTAGTCCATGTTATAGTCTTATTTGTTTCATCATAATCTCCTTCAGCTATCTGAGATTTTGAACTATCTATTTTATATGGAAGAGTATCTATAATCTTTATTGTTGCATTTCCCTTTAAGTCATCTATTGTTGCATTATACTTAATATTATATTCAATAGCTTCTCCCTCTTTAGTAATTTTTTCAGGTCCAGTCTTTACTAATTCTTGATTTGTATTAACATGATTTAGGGTATTTGTAATAGTGTATGTTCCATTATTTACATCTATAGTATAATACTTCAAATCTTCTTTAGTAAATTCTTCTTCATCAATTGTATAAGTTATGTCCTCACCATTTTCATTATACACATATACATTAAATGTATGTTGCCATTCTTCATCTTTTGTTACTGTAGCTGTTTCTACTACCTTTTCTCCATCTTTAATTTTAATCTTAACACTATCTGGTCTTTCCCCATATCTATCTTGCTCATCTTCCCATACAACTCTAGCTGTTATATCTTTCTTATCTTCTGGCCTTGTAAATTTATTTTTTAAGTTATATGTTCCAGATTCTACACTTGGAGTATAGAAATGTGATTCTTCTTTTTCTTTTACTGTATATTCATAAGCTCTTCCTTCTGCATCATATTTTGGTAATTCTCCAAAATCATATTTAGCATTATCACTATTATCTATTGTTCTTTCAGCAATTTTTGTTCCATCTCTTAATAATTCTATAGTGATATTTTCTGGTCTTCTTTTCTTCTGAGTATCATTATCTTCCCAAGTTTTTGTTCCGCTTATACTAACTTTATAATCTGGATTAATTTCTGTAGGTTTTGGCTCGATTTTTTTCTCTCTAGGTGTAGTACTAAATGTTGCTGTACCTTCTATTTTATTGATTATTGGAGCTATTACATTTATATCTTTATAAAGTACTTTTATTGTTTTTGTAATATCAATTACTTCTTCGCCATCTTCTGCTGTGTTAATATTTTTCCTTGTTTCAGTCCATGTTATAGTCTTCTTGTCTTTATCATAATGTCCATCACCTATACTTGAACCATCTTCATCTATCTCATAAGGAAGAGTATCTACTATTTTAATTTCTGCATCTCCTTCAAAGTCTTTAATTACTCCATGATATGTAATTGTATATTCTATTGGTTCTTCCTCATTAGTTACTGTTGGAACAGCTGTCTTTTCTAGCTCTTGATCTATTGGTACATCATTTAACGTATTTGTGATTACATACTCAGTATTATCTATATCAGTATGATAGAATTTCAATTCACCAGGAGATGACTCTTCTTGGTCAATTGTATAAGTTATATCTTCACCATTTTCATTATATACATATACATTAAATGTATGTTTCCAGCTTTCATCTTTTGTTACTGTAGCTGTTTCTACTACTTTTTCTCCATCTTTAATTTTAACCTCAACACTGTCTGGCCTTTCCTCATATCTATCTTGCTCATCTTCCCATACAACTCTAACTGTTATATCTTTCTTATCTTCTGGTCTTGTGAATTTATTTTTTAAGTTATATGTTCCCGCTTCTACACTTGGAGTATAGAAATGTGATTCTTCTTTTTCTCTTACTGTATAATTATATGCTATTCCTTTTTCATCATATTTTTGTAATTCTCCAAAATCATATGTAGCATTATCACTATTATTTATTACTCTTTCAGCAATTTTTGTTCCATTTCTTAATAATTCTATAGTGATATTTTCTGGTCTTCTTTTCTTCTGTGTATCATTGTCTTCCCAAGTTTTTGTTCCGCTTATACTAACTTTATAATCTGGAGTAATTTCTGTAGGTTTTGGCTCGATTTTTTTCTCTCTAGGTGTAGTGCTAAATGTTGCTGTACCTTCTATTTGGTTAACTATCGGAGCTATTACATTTATATCTTTATAAAGTACTTTTATTGTTTTGGTAATATCAATAACTTCGTCTTGACCTTTTTCTTTAGTGTTAATATTTTTCCTTGTTTCAGTCCATGTTATAGTCTTCTTGTCTTTATCATAATGTCCATCACCTATACTTGAACCATCTTCATCTATCTCATAAGGAAGAGTATCTACTATTTTAATTTCTGCATCTCCTTCAAAGTCTTTAATTACTCCATGATATGTAATTGTATATTCTATTGGTTCTTCCTCATTAGTTACTGTTGGAACAGCTGTCTTTGTTAGTTCTTGATCTATCTGTACATCATTTAATGTATTTGTAATTACATACTTAGTATTATCTATATCAGTATGATAATATTTCAATTCACCAGGAGAAGACTCTTCTTGGTCAATCGTATAAGTTATCTCTTCACCATTCTCATTATACACATATTCATTAAATGTATGTTGCCAGCCTTCTTCTTCTGTTACTGTAACTGTTTCTACTTCTTCTTCTCCGTCTTTAATTTTAATTTTAACACTGTCTGGTCTTTCTCCGTATTCATCTTGCTCATCTTCCCATACAACTTTAGCTGTTATATCTTTCTTATCTTCTGGCCTTGTGAATTTATTTTTTATATTATATCCTTCTACACTTGGAGTATAGAAATGTGATTCTTCTTTTTCTTTTACTGTGTAATTATAAGCTCTTCCTTCTGCATCATATTTTTGTAATTGTTCAAAATCATATTTAGCATTATCACTATTATCTATTGTTTTTTCAGCAATTTTTGTTCCATCTCTTAATAATTCTATAGTGATATTTTCTGGTCTTCTTTTCTTCTGAGTTTCATTATCTTCCCAAGTTTTTGTTCCACTTATATCTATCTTATAGTCTAGTTTTGATGGTTCTGAATCTTTTTCAGTTTCTTTATCTTGCTCAGTTGTATCTAGGTGAATTTTAGTTTTTACATGATTTACTATCTCACCTATTACAGGCATACTATCATCTTTATAAGTAACATATATTGTCTTTGTTATAGATATAGTTTTAGCTTCTTGAGCTTTCTCAGTATCTATCTCATTTTCTTTTATTGTCCATGTTATAGTCTTATCTCCATTGTAGTCTCCTTCAGCTAAATCAGAATTATCTTTATCAATTTTGTATGGAAGAGTATCTTCTATTGTAATTGTTGCATTTCCTTTAAAGTCTTTTATTGTCGCATTATATTTAATTTCGTATTTAACTTTTCCGCCTTCTTCTGTTAAGAATTCTGGTGCTTCTTTTTCAAGAGTATGTGTAATTTCTGCATCTTTTAATACATAATAATATGTTACTTCCTTCTGTTCTTCACTATATTCTCCATTAACATCACCATCAACTGAATCTACTTTATATAGAATAGATACATCTTCACTTGCATATGCAATATATTCATCACCAACATATCCTTTAAGTGTTTTATCTCCAACTGTTTCACCTGTTTTTGATGGAACTGGTTTTTCAGATCCTTTTAATTTATGATGAATAATTACATTTCCTTGTTTTCTTTCAAATTCAGCAACTACTAATTTATCCTCACGTACTTTTTGGAAATTATTAATATTTATACTTCCATCATCTAATTTTGTATATCCTGCATTATCTTCTTTAGTATCTTTTTCATATATAGTTTCTTCTGGTTTTTCTCCACTTGTAACTTTTATAGATTTTATATCATAAGTTTCATTAGGTTTAATATTTATTACGTTTTCTTGATTTTCATCTATTTTTACTGTTTCAACGTATTTAATACCTTCTTCTTCAGTATATTCCTTAGTATAATCTCCGGTTATCTCTCCACCTTCAACATCTACATCTTTCATACTTCCAGACATTATATCAAATACATTTTCTGTATGTTTCTTAATCTTTGTAGTTATGTCATATTCTCTGTCTATATAATAATATGTAAGTTCACTACTTCCTGTAATATTAATTTGTTCTTCTACATTTTTATCTGTAGTCTCATCAGTAATTTTATCTGTGAAACTTAAACCTGTACAAATATATTTATCTAATAATTCTAAGTATTCTTTATTTCCACTTGGATTATATGGACTATTTGTATTAATACTGTAACTTTCATCATTTTGGCTAAATGTTACTTCACCTTGGAATTTTTCAACTGTATCTTCATGTACTTCTTCTTCTGTTCCCTCTCTGTAGTGATGTATTAATAATTCTACTTCTTTTGGTTCATAGAAATATTCAATCTCTTTTGATTCACTTCCATAAGTACCAGAAGTTTCTTTAGGAAGTATGTATTCACCACTTTCATCTTTTGCTAATTCTAATCCATCTAAATCATAATGTGGTAATGTTGTGTATGTATCTTCTGGATTTCCTTCAGATACTTGATCTGGTGCTACTCTATGTTGTGTATTTTTTAAGTAATGATGTACTGTTAATGTAGCTTTTTTAGTATTATCAAATGATATTAATTGTGAATCATTTTTTTCTGCTGATAGAGTAATATCTTCTGATTTATCAGATAATATATAATGTTCTGGTGCTACTGTTTCTTTTACAGTATAAGTTCCATAATCTTTAACTATTACTTCTGCTTTTCCTTCTTTATCTGTTACTACAGTGTATTTATCTTTTTCATTTTCTTTATTTACAATTTCAAAAGTTGCATTTTCAAGAGGTTTATCATCTTCACCTTTTTTCTCAATTGTAAACATTTTCTTTATATTTGTAAATGTTATAACTATGTTTTTATCTTCATCTATATTTGTAAAGTGATTAGGCTCTATTACAAATAATTCTTTTTCTTCTTCTGTAAGATTTACAGGTTCACCATTTATTGTAATACTACTAATAGTATAACCTTCAGCTGGTGTTATTGTTATTTTCTTAGTATTGCTTTCACCATATTTTCTTTCTTCTACATCTACAGGATTTTCAGCTTCTGTAGGATCTTCATCAATTTTTATACTACCTTCTCCTGTGTATGATGCGTGAATGAAGTATGTTGCTTGTGTATTTTTAATATCAATTGAAGTACCTTCTGATAATTCTGATAAAATTACTTTAGGTAAAGTAGGATAATTTCTTCCGTCATGAAGCCATATATTGTCTACATTTAATTTATTATATAATGCTTCGCTTCTTAAATCGTAGTCTGACGCTGGTATTCCAAATTCATTCTTATTTGTACTATCTATTTTTTTACTATCTAAATAATATGAATTATCAATATTATTTTCTAATCCAAATCTATTTGTTTCATCTGTAATATAACCTTGGCTATTTATTATAGTACCAATAATAGGTCCAGCATAATTTATTCCTTCTTTACTTGCTTCTGCAGTTAGATCTCCTGTATTATATGAATTACTTACATTTGTATTTTGAGCCCTATTAATATCAAAGCCTCCCAATATACCTCCAGCACCAGATATATCTTCATAAGAATAATAATCACTATTTGCTTTATTAACGTTAGTAGTATTATTACTTGTAACATCTCCAGTATTGTAACAATCATTTATAATCGCGTTATTACCTGTGTAACCAGCAACACCTCCTGCCAAGCTATATGTAAATACATTTTTACTTGGAGTATTTGCTTCACTTGTAACTACACCTGAATTATAACATCTTGTAATTGTATTGCTAAATTCTCCAACAACACCTCCTGCAAAGCTTCGCGCATCGCCTTTAAGTAAACCGCTATTAGTGTTAGTGGTTGTTAATGTAAAACTTGATTTAGATTTTACTATTCCACTATTATATGAATCTTCTGCACTACCACTACCTGATATTCCACCACAATATACATAACAGTAATGAGAGCCTCTTCCACTATTTCTAGAATCAGTCCATGTAGCACTTCCTTCTGCAGTAATTGTTCCTGTATTATAGCAGTTTATAGCTGTTCCAGAAGAACATATTCCACCTGCACTTACAGATACATGTACATCTGTTGAACTATTCGCAGTTAATGAACTCTTAACAGAAATATCTCCTAAGTTATGTGAATTATATATTGTAGCATTTCCTACTACAATTCCAGCTGCACTTGCACCTCCAGATCCATTAGAATTACTCATACCTCTTTCAACTGTTATATCTCCTGTATTATAACAATTTATTATTGTTCCTCCAGATCCACTTATACCACCTGTAGACATATTACTTGTTATTTCCATTTCATTGTGACAATCTTTAATTGTACCGCCACCTGTAACACTACCTACAATTCCTCCATTGAGATTTGTTGCAGTTCCTTTTGTATAACAATTTTCTATAGTTGAATTATTACTTACAGTATTAGCAATACCACCTGTAGAAACATTAAGTATAGAAGTTACATTACCCTCAAAAGAACAATTTGATATAGTTACTTCTTCACCAGTATCAACTATTGACCCCCCATCTTTAACGTTAAGATTATGTATATTTCCACCAATTACATATCTAAATATTGAGGTAGGTGCATGTTTTATTGTAAAGTCTTGTCCATCAAATTCTCCATAAAAACTAAATATTCTTTGAGTTCCAATTCCTGTAAAGTTAGATTTTAATTCTTCTTTATCATTAAAATCTAAGTCTTTAGTTAAAGTAATTTTCTCTCCAGCATATGTTTCTCCGTCTTCTATTGAAATTGCTAAATTTACTAAATCATCTATAGAACTTACTGTTAATACTTTTTCTACTACTGGGATATCAAATTTTAATTCTGGATATCCATCTTCAGATTCTGAATTTTCTTTCCAATTGTTATCCTTTACAACTTCTGATAATTCTTTGTAATTATCTTCAATATCTGGAGTAGTTATATTTTTATCAATATTATTATCTTCTATTGTTTCTTTGCTTGTTCCATATTCATTTTTTGGATTACCCTTTATAGTAATAGAACTTAAGTAATAACAATTACTTACTGCTTCAGGATTACTATCTCCAATATATCCGACAATACCACCAACATATTCAGTTGGTGTTTCGTTAGTAACTGTTGATTCTATATTTCCTTTATTATTAGAATCTGTTATACGACTTGATTTTTCTAATAATCCTGTTATACCACCAGAATATACAACAACTTTTGAAGTTGATTTTATATTTCCACTATTATATGAACCGCTTGTTATATTAGATTGTTTTCCATTAATACCACCAGAATATACAGGTGCTTGAGTTGATAATCCTTCAATATCACCTATATTATTCGAATTTGAAACTGCTCCTCCTTGATTTTGACCATTAATTCCTCCGATATATACTTCACCTGTAGATGTTACATTTACTTTACCTGTATTATTACATTCTGAGACACTTGCACCATTAAGTTGACCATTTATTCCTCCAACATATCTAGGTGGCGCACCAACAGTTTCTGATTCTAATTTCGATTCAGATACTATATATCCTATGTTTTTACAAGACTTTACTGGTGATGTTGCTTGACCATTAATTCCTCCAACAAAAACATAAGCACTTGATGAATCACCTTCTATTTTACCTGAGTTATTACATTCACTTACAACATTCTCAGGCTTACTACCATGTAAAGCTCCATTAATACCACCTACATAGCTAGGCGATGCAGATGTTCCTGTAACGTTACCTGTATTGCTACAATTTGTAACATTAATAAGTCCAGATATTTGTCCATTTATTCCTCCATAACATCCCTGACCTGTGGAAGTACCAATAATATTACCTTCATTACTACAATTTTCTGTACTAACTGTAGCATTACCATTAATTCCACCTATATATACGCTTCCTACGCCTGCTCCTGTTATATTTCCTGTATTTTTAGAGTTAGATACTTTTCCTCCTACTAAATTACCATTAATTCCACCAATATATGCAGGTGTCTTCGTATTAACAGTTATATCTCCTTTATGTATACATCCACTAATATTACCATTTGATGGGCTAAGTCCAGTTATTCCACCTATATAATTTCCAGAACCACTTGCACCTGTAGCATTTATAGTTCCTGATTGATAACAATTTTCAATATTGCATAGATTATTTCCAGCTACGCCACCAACATAAACACAATTAGTAGTACTATTAGCAGATATATTTCCAACATCATAACATTCAGATATTTTACCGCTACCACTTGTAAGACCAATAATACCTCCAGAATATACCATATTACTAGCCGTTACTTCTATGTTTGAAATATTATAACATTTTGTAATATTTCCACTGATTTGACCTGATATACCACCAGTGTATGCTTGACCGTCGATATTTAAAGCTGATACTTTACCTATATTATAACAATTACTTACACTATATCCTATATTCTGTCCAAATAGTCCACCTATATAATTTTGACTAGATGTAGATATAGATTTACTTTGAATAATAACTTCTCCTTTATTATAGCAATCACTAATAGTTTTATTTTCTCCTGATGAACAATGTCCTATAAGTCCACCTGCATAAAATGTGCAAGGAGTTTCCTCTTCACTTTCTCCACGATTTGCATGAATACTTCCTGTATTATATGAATTAGAAAGTGTTCCATAATGAAATCCTAATATACCACCTATATAGTTTTGGACATTACTTTTTGAAGTTATATTTATTTTTCCACTATTACGAGTATATTCTACAGATGAGCCTCCTGTATCTTGTCCTATTACTCCTCCTATATATGAACTACTTCCACCTGTAATTTCATTTACATCAATATTCCCTTTATTTTCTATGTCAATAAAACTCATTTTTGTATTTAAATTTCCAACTATACCTCCTACATCAGAACTAGCACCATTTGTAGTATTTATATTACCTGTATTATAAACTTTTTTATAATATCCTCCACCATAACTTGCTCCAACTACACCTGCAATATAAACGTTAGATGAATTATTATTAATTATATTTCCAGTATTATAAACATCTTTTAAATAACCTGGATATCTATTTATACCTTCAATACCACCAATATAATCATAACCACTTATTTGACTCCTTTTATTAGTTATAGTTCCAGTATTATAACAAGAATTAATTTTAGTAGGACAACTACCCAAACCTATAATTCCACCAATATAACGATAGCTGTTATTAGTGTTTGATGATTCTCCTCCTACTGTTATATTGCTTTCATTATGGCTATTATAAATCTCTAATGAACTGCCATAATTTTGACCAAATATACCTCCTATATATTCTGCCATTCCAATTTCAATTTCAGCTAAGTTTTTGCTATCACTTATTTTTCCATTTCCACTTCCAGAATTTGCAATAAGTCCTCCAACAGATCCATTACCTAAAATATCTCCTTCTATTTTTCCAGAATTATAACAGTTAGTTATTTCATAATCTCCTCCGCAGGATGCAACAAATCCTCCTATAGAGGTATCCCCATTTTTTCCTTCCATTTTCTTTAGTTCTGAATTATTATATGAATTTATAATTTTTGTTTTTCCATTTGATTGACTTCCTACAAAACCTCCTATACGGAGTGTAGAAGTAATATTACCTTCATTAAATGAATCTATAAATTCAAAATTTGAGTTTCCATATGATTGACCAATAAATCCTCCTACATCATTTGATATAATATTTATTTCTCCTGAATTATGACATTTTTCAAATTTCATAGTAGTATTACTAGAATCAGTACCTATGAAACCACCTACAGCTTGTATAGATATTTCGTTATTAGAACTTATATTTCCTTCATTATAGCAATCTTTAAATGTTGCATTATTACTTTGACCTATAAGTCCTCCTATTTGATTTACTATAGAATCAGCAACTATATTTCCTGTATTGTAACAGTTTTCTAATATCAAGTTACCATTATAAGTACCACTTAAAAGTCCTCCTATTTCATTTGCTCCAGAATTAGCAAATATATTTCCTGTATTGTAACAGTTCTCAAATATTAAGTTAGCATTATAATCATAACCTATAAGTCCTCCTATATAAGAACTATTAGTTCCAGAGTTTATTTCTTTTGAATTATAACAGTTTGATAATTCTATTGTTAATAAATCTTGTGATCCATTCATTATATATCCAATTATTCCACCGCCATAAGCAAAATTTTCTATATCTCCTTCATTATGAGAATTGCTTATTTTGATTGTATGTTTCTCGCTTCCCTCTTGATATACCCATCCAATAATTCCTCCAACATATTGTGAATCTGATATATTAACTTTATTACATACATTATCTATTACACAGTTTCCTCTAGCTTCTCCAATAATTCCTCCAATATATTGGTGACCTGATATTGTACCTGACATGCTCAAATTTAATATTTTAGCATTTTCTGTATATCCAAAGAAACCGTAGCTATTTGTAGATTCTTCTGGCAATTTCATATATAAGTTTGAAATTTCATGACCTTGTCCATTAAATACTCCTGAAAATGGAAGTACCTTTCCTTGATTAACAGTTCTAGTTCCAATTGGAGTAAATCCTGTGCCTTCTATACTTGTAAGTTCTTCCATAATAGTTTGAGGCTCTTCATCACCATTTAAATCTCCATAATCTGTTCTTTCATAGTTCTTGTATGAACCAGGATCTTTGAAATCCAGATTTCTCATTAATCTTACTTCATAGCCTTTATAATTATCACCATCATTTACAAATTTCGCTAAATCAACTAAATCTTCTATATAATTAATGTCTACAGTTCCTATAATTGGTTCTTCTTCTTCTACCTCTACTTCTGTCATTTTCTTATTTCCAATTATAAAGTAATTTTCTGCTACATCTTTCCTATATCCCTCTGGATATACTACTTCTACTGCTTTATATATTCCTCCTCTTAGTGGAAGTCTTACTATTCCATCTTCTCCTGTCTTTACTACATAATCTCCATCACTATTTTTAGTTCCTACATATTCATCATAAGTATCTTTTGCATAATCTATAATATTTCTATTTTCATCTACTTCATAAATTATAAACTCTGCAACTAAAGGATTTCCTGTTTCAGAATCTTTTTTCTTAAGTTCAAATAAAGGTTTATCTTGTAAATATAATTTAACTGTATCATCTTCAATTTCTATATCTCTTATAGATATTAAATTATCTCTATTTTCAATTGATACTTCTAACTCATCATCTGTATTTTTTTGCGCACTAATTACTATTTCTTCATTATTGCTTGCATATCCAGAAGGAGCTAAAGTTTCTATAATAGTATATTTTCCTGTTATATATTTTCCATCTACATATTGATATAATCCTTCTAAGGTAATCTTACCATCTTGATTTGTAGTATATTCTTTTACATAATCATCATCTTGATAAATTACTGAGAACTTAGCACCTTCTAGTTTATCTAATTTCTCAATATTTGCTTCTTTTAAATCTTCTTCTACTTTTATTATTTCTAGATTATATAAAGGAATTTTTTCGTTCTCTATTTGTGCATCTACAATTGTTCTAAATGTTTCTTCTTTATTTTCATCTACTGTAACATCTTTTAAATATTTACTATCTGTTTTAAATTCTAATTTATGAGTTTCTTCATTTCTTACAAGACTAAATGTTATTGGATCTTGTATTACATAATATCCATCAGCAGTTGTTTCTTTTATTTCATATTCTACACCAGGTATTAATGCTGGGAATGTTACAATACCTTGTTCATCAGATTTATAAGTCTCATTTAGTCCTTTTCCTTTTATAGTAAATCTAACTTCTGGGATTGGAGTAGTACTATCTTTTTCTACTTTTTTAATATTTAAATCGTATCTTGCTTCATCGTCTATTTTAGTATCCATTATAGGCATTCCAGACTCATCTTCTTTAAATTCTGGCGCAGTTCTAAAATCTCCTGTTTCTTGATTTTCTACACTAATAATTTCATATTTTAAAGTACCGTCTTCTTGTTTTACAACCTTAAATTTAATGATTTCTGGACTAACAACAAAATCTTTAGACGCTGAAATTTCTCTTAATGTATATTCTTTTTCTATATATAAATCTTCAAATACTAATTTTCCTTGATCATCTGTAGTAGCAATTTTTGTAACTAGCTCATCATTAGCATCTAGATAACTAATATTATATGTTGCTCCTGGAACAAGAACATTTTCATATCCTCTCTTATTTTTTCCACCTGTTAGTTCATATTTTTCTACTACTTGTATACCTACTTTATTAGTAGAAAGTTTAGTTGGTATTTTACCATTACCTGTTTCTAGAGAATAATACACAGCATGACTTGCAAATGCAGCTCTATTTACTCCAGTGGTATTTGGTATTGTTACTTCATAGTTAATATCTATTGTTCCTTTATTACTTACTTTTCTAGTTCCAAAATCAATTAAATATTTCTTAAATCTAGAGTAATTTTTATCTGTTACATCTTCTGCTTTTGTCCATTTATTATCAATAACTTGTGTTGCACTTTCGTCTTCTGTATAGTAAACTGTTGTACCTTGTTTATATTCTTCTGGTATATTTATTCCATTTTTTAAAGAAGGTGTAAATGTAGATTTTAGGCTATTTCCAGTAATTAAATCTTTATTATTTTCATAAGGAAGATTTCCTACAACAACGATATCTGTTATATTTCCTGTATAATTACTAACTAAACCTACATTGATTTTTGCTTTCATTTCTTCACTAGTTTTTTCAATATCAGCAATATTTGGCGCATCAACTCTTGAGTCTTTTTCATTATTATACTCAGTTACATATTCTGATGATTGTAATCCACTAGGTGCCATAACAGATAATGAAGCTGTTTTGTATCCTATTTTGTCGTCTGTCTTTAAATTATTATTTAAGTCGTATTTATCTTGTGATTTATTTTTATAATGATCATATTTTTCATTATATGCATAAAGTGCTGGATTTAGCGTTGTTGTTCCCATTAAAGGATTTGCTGTAAGCTGACTCTTTATTGTTATATTAAAAGTTTCTGGTTCATCATTATCTGTTACAATTTTTATATAATTTTTATTATTTTCTCTATAAGAACTCCAAGATTCTATTGTTACTTTATCATTATTAGATGAAACATCAGTTACATTGGCTTTTAATATACTATCTGGTAATTCTAATAAAAATTGTCCATTAACCCATCCTTCGCAATAATTCTCTTCTTTATTTGCTTTGATTGTAAATGTAACATCTTGTGGCTCTACATTAGTCATTTCTGAAGGTGAAATAGTATAATCAAATGATGAATATGGTCCATAATATTTTGCAGAAACTCCTTTTGATACTACTAAACTATCATATGTACATTTTACATAAGTAGAAATGTTTTCTAATTCATCAAATTCTTCATAATCAAAAGTATTCTTAACTTCATAATCATCTATCTCTTTTGTTTGATAAATATACATTTCAGAATTACTTATTATAGGCTGACTCATTACAAATTTCAAATTGTTAATATCTCCTTCTAATTCGTAATTCTTATCCCAATTATCTTTAGTAAATGTAACTATTGGTTCATTATCATCATCTTTATTATAAACTGTGATAGTACCATCTTCTCCTAATACTCGCTCTTGTCCACTAAAGTAGATGCTTGTGGTTTTTACAAAGTTATTAGATTGGGTATTGTCAAATTCATCATATTTATCTTGCTCAAGAGTAGTTTCACCTTTAATTTGAGTGCTATCACCAATTAGCCATCTCCAAGATACTCTATAAGTATCTTTATATTCTTCATCTCTTTTTCCTTCATATACATCTATAACAGGACTTTTACTTATTGTACTTTGAATAGAAGGGAAAACATTCATTGTTGATCCTTTAGGATTCTCAAATCCGTATCTAATAGTACATGTATTGCTTGATACTTGTGGACTTGTAAATTCTTTATTTTGATTATTTAAACAATAATTCCATCCTTTTGCATTAAATGAAACTGAATACGAACTTCCTCCTATTTCATCAAAAGCTTCTTTTGGATATTTTACTGTTAATTTATATTTATTTGTTCTTGCTAAACTTGTTATAACATTTCCATCTAAATCAATATTTGCTTCTTTTGTAATAGTAACTTTTCTATTTTCACTATCATATTGGAAACTTTCACCTGCTTCAGGACATGTTACTTCAGTAGGTGCATGTCCTTTAATTTCTGGAATTTCAACTTCTAAAACTTGTTTTTGAAGAATAAGTTGATTTGCAGATTCTTTAATCTCTATAGTTGGACTTAATATTAAATCATTTTCCTTAACTAAATCTTTTCCACCATTAGTATTAGTTTCTCCTGTACCTTTTAAAGTAGTTTTTGAAATACCATGCCAATCTGTAACTAAATCAAACGTTTTCTCAATAGGTGTTCCTGTTTCATCTTCATCACTAGCATAATATGTACCTTTTAATGTTACTTTACCTGTTCCTGAATAATTTTTTGTAGAACGCAAATCTAAACTAGCTTTAATTTTACCTTCAATTATTTTACTTTGCCCACCTGGTATTTCTTCGTTTAATTTTATTTTTGAAGTTTGACCTACATATTTTTCGCCAATAATCGAATCAGGAAGTTGAGCTGTACTATAAGTAAAATTACTACCTTGAATTGTGATTTCTCCATTTTTTAATTTACCTTCTCCAGAAATAGAGATATCCATATATAAGTTTGGAGTGTTTTCAATTAGGCTACTGCTACCGTTTAACATTTCAGCTGTTCCATCGCCATCTAAATCTTTTGCAAAAAATGCTATAAAATTAATACCAGTATTGTCTACTTTTTTATCGTCATCATTAAATTGCTTATAATTCATAGCTCTTAGTATATCTGGATCAGTAATTTTATTAAATTCATTTCTCCTTTTAATCACAAAAATGCTAGTGACTATAATTAAAGAAATCACTAACAGTTTTAAGAATAAAAATTTTAAATTTAAATTTTTTTGCATTTGTTTCTTCTCCACCTTTTTCATATGATTTGTGTATCTCCTTTCTAGATAACAAATAAATGATTCGTTTTTTAAGTATTTGTATATTTATTTGTCTGTAGAGTTAAGGCTTATCTCTACCACTATTTATTTTTGTATGAGTCGCTTAAAATGCGACTCATACTTTTTTTAATTTACAAGGTTTCTAGGATATTTTATCTAAAGCTCTATAAGTTTTGCATGAACTACTATTCTATTTTTACTTGTATCTCCACAAGTGCATAGTGTAATAATTTCATCTTTTTTGTTTATATCAATATCAAAATCATGTATACTTGAATTTTTTATTTCTTCAATATATTCTTGAAATTCTTCGTTATCTTCAAATTCGCTTGGTATTTGTAATTGAGTAGCTTTTTTCATATATACTGAAAATATTTCAGCTTTATATGATTTTTTTTCTGTTGCAAAAGAGAAATATAAATTTTCCTTTTCAAAATTCCAAGAATCATTTAGTAAATAAGATAAATTCTCAAACATTTCACCATTTTTCATGTTGTGTCCATATATTATAGTGTTTTTATCTAGTGTTTCGAATGAATTTTCAGAATCTGCAAATATCCATCCTGAATTATTCCATTCATTATAAAAATTATGTTTTAAATAATAAGTATTATCTGAATGTTGTACAATTGGAAAGTCTATATTAGTATTATTTACTCTTACCCATCCTACAGTTTCAGGGTTTATTTCTTTTAATTCTTTAAAATTTATTATAAGTTTTTGTGCATCTAAATCTTCATCAGATACATCTTCTACATCAATAAATTCTCCAACTTCTTCTTGTATTTCCTTATTTCTAACATTACTTTTATACCATCTATATATAAAAATTAAGCAAATTATTATTATAATAAGAGATATTATTCTAAACATTATCAATGTTGTTTTTTTCATATTATTAATCTTCTTTTCTTCTCAATTTAACACTAAAATGTAATACTGTAGCAGCTATTACACATGAACCTATAACAATATATAACATTACTAATGAGTTGCTTCCTGTAAGTGGTAATTCAAAAACAGCAACTGGTTTTACTTCAAATAATCCAAAACGTTCATTTAAGTATTCTTCTCCGTCAGTTGTATTACCTAAAATAATATCTGTATCACCTACAAATTTTGCTAAATGATTTGAAGGATCATTAAAATCTGTTCCTACTGTAAATAAATTAGGAATATTATATTTGTCTCCCTCTTTAACTACATAACTTCCTTCAAATTTGATATATTTTGGAGAATTTATTTCTGGATCTCCAAGTGTATAAGTTCCTAGTGGTAGTCCTGTTGTCTTATAATTTTCAAAACTTTTATCGTATGTAAGTGTAGCTTTTAATATATAATTTCCGTCATCATCTGTATCAATTTCATCAATGCCATTATATGTAGCATTAAAAGTTCCTATTTTTTGTGGCATTAATCCATTACTATTTCTATATAAATCTACTGAATAATTTACGTCTTGTCCTTTTAATATTTCTACTAATTGGCTATCAAATAATACTTGTAATGCAACTTCACCACTAACAATTTCTACTTTATAGTCATCTTTTAAAACATTTTTTTCGTTTTGTTCATCACCTGCAACAGGTTTATATTCTTTATCCCATTCATAACAACCTTCTGTTATTAAATTATTAACTTTCTCAAAACGTGTTTCTACGCTTTCTGGTTGATAATCAACTGTTAAAGTTATTGTACGTGCATCTCTATCATTTGTTATTCCTTCTTTTAATTCAGGTACTTCTATTTTATATACCAATTGGCCTAAAACATCATTCTTATGTGCCTCTTGTCCTGTTGAGTTTGTTTCAGATTCATTTGGTAAATAAGAATAAGGAATTGTAAGTGTTTTTTCCTTTAAAAGTTTTTCTAATAATTTTTCATCTTTATCATCAACCTTTTCATATCTTTCTAGATAATCTAAATAATACAAAATCATTTCTTCTTCTGGATCTGAAGTCTTATTTAGCTCATCGATAATCTCTTGTTTTATTGCATCATAACTTATTTCTTCACCCATATAAATCTTCTTTGATTGTTCTTTTGTAAATGTAGGTGCTGGAATGTTTGCTGTTACACGAGGAAATCCTTTTGATGGGTATGGATTCTCCTTTGTTTCAGACTCACCTGCTGTATCTTCTCCATCTTCAGGTTCAGTTGTTCCACTAGTAGATGGCTCTGCTGGTGCAGGCTCTGTTGGTGTAGTTGCAGCCAATTCATCCTTTTCTACTCTTAAATAATCATCTATTCCTGAAGAAGCATCTGTATCTTCTTCTTTATAAACATAATTCATTTTTGCATCATTACCATTTGTTAATACTGCATTTCCACCTATAAAGTCATCTTTTGCTTTAACTGTAAATCTAGCATTCCATACAGATAATTTATTAACTTCAGGAACGCAACCTGGAATTGTTTGATTTACCCATTTTAAGTAGTACATATCTTTACCATCATCATAGAATAAACGAGCTGTAGGTGCATCAACATCTACATCATCAGATAATTTTATAGTTATATAATTTTTATCCTTTTCTTTTGAAATTGTTAAATTTCCTGTTTTTGGTTCTTGTATTGTCTCACCTGTTTTTAAATCACATTTTGCATAAGTTTCTCCTGTTGTATCTATTATAGTTACAATACCATTTGCATCTAAGTCATATTCTCTTTCTTCACTTGATATTAAATTAAAACGAGGATCTATATAATCTTGAGTAGTATAATCTGTTAAATTATCTGCTATTTGCTCAAGTATGTCATTTGTGAAAATATTTGTTAATTCATCAATAGTATTTGAGCCTTCAGTATCTACTTCTTCTGTACTAAAGAAATATTTTTCCTGTTCTGTTTCTTCAGCAGGTGTATCTTTTGTTCCTATAAATGATAATAGAAATTTCCTAGCCTCTTGATATTCTGAAGTTGGATCTGTATCATATTCGATGCTACCACCTGTTAGCATTACAGCCATAATAGTATAGCCTTCATCTTTTAATTTAGTAGCTGCTTCTTCTATTTCTTTTCTCTGTGTCTCATTACTTGTATCTTTACCATCTGTAAATACTATCAAGTACTTATCAGCATTATCATCTATACCTTCTTCCAATACTTGTTCATAAGCTTTAAATCCTACATAAGTTGAAGTTCCTCCAGTAACACCATAATTATATTGATTAACTGGTACTTCTGAAGAACTTGGAGTTCCTTCTACTGTTCCACCATTACCATAATCTAAAGACATACAATTTTGAATTTTATCAGGATCATTAGTCCAATCTAGAAGAACGAATTTATCATAATCATCTGCTGCAGTTGTATCTTCCTCTTCTAAGTCTAAATTGTATCTAACTGCTGAAACTTTACTATCTGGAGATGCCTCATCTAGTTTTGAAGCAAAACTTCCAATAGCACGTTGTAAAGATTCTACTTTTATATCAGCTGAATCATCTTTCTTATATACGTAAGATGCTCCTGTCTGATCTTGATGAGTTCCTCTTGTATAGAAACAGCATAAATATCCGTTTTCGTCAATATAAAATTTTGTTGGACTATTTTTAGTAGGTGTATATGTATAATTTGTACTATTATGATTCTTTTTAACATCTGTTGTAGGATTTGAAAAACTATCTGTATAATATACGTGTTCATTAGTATTTATTCCCCATAATACTTTGGCACTTTCTATTCCAGGTTTAAAATAATGTCCATCCCAATCTGAATCATGATTTACATAGTACCATCCATTCATTCCACCTTTTACAGAATCAACAAAATAACCTTTTGTTGAAGCAATTCTTACTTCTTCTTCGTCATATTTATTGTAAGCTGTATATTCAGCTTCCACCTTATTGTCACCATTATTTATTTTTGCAACATCGCTTGGCTCAAGTGCTGCATCATAAACACGTATATTATCTATATATAAATCTGCACCATCGTAATCATTATCAAATCCTGTAATAACAATGTTGTTATCACTTAATAGTATACTTTGATCATTTACATCCCCTATCTTATCCCCATCTAAATAAGATGTAACCTGTCCATTATTAAATACTAATGTAACTGTCTTGATATCATTTTGTTTATTAAATACATTATTTACATTTGTAATCATAGGAGGAGTCGTGTTATTTAATTCGTTTTGATATCCTCTTAATCTATTTTTACTATTACCACTAACACCATTTACAGATCCTGTAACAGAACCATCACGAACAACTCTATAAAAATTACTTTCATTATCTCTTATATTTTCTAATGGTCCTACATATAAAAGGTCTGTATAGTTTTGAGATGTACTACTACTACCTTTATCTTTTGCAGTTGAACTATCTGCTTCTTTTTCAATTGTAAAAGATATTGTAAAATTATCACTTGATGGTTTTACATCTAATAAAACACCTAGCCCTGTTTCTTCCAATTCTTTTACTACTAATCCTTTACCATCTTTCATTGCTATATGGTGGTCTGTTTTCCAATTAGTAGGGTTATCTACAATTTCAAATGATACATTTCCTGCTGGCTCTTCTTTCATTTTTTCTGTACTAATTTGATTAACTAATTTTGCTTCATTTCCTGTTACACTATTTATTAGCCAATCTCTGTCTGTGACATTGTCATTAGGATAATCACCTTTATTAAACTCGTAATATCCTATAAGAGTATCATATAATTTATTATTTAAAGAACCATCCCAATATCCTAAAGGAGCATATTCATTTACATCTGCAGATTCATTAAATACATAGTAATTATATTCACTATCACTTAAAGGATTATTATCTGTATTAGTATTATTTAAAATTTCATTTACTTCTTCTTGAGTTAAAAAAACTTCTTCTTCCCAATCTTTTGCTGTTTCAGGGGCAGTCGGAAAATTTCCTTTTGTTAAAGCTTTTGCTTTAAGTTTCGCTTTCTCTTGACTAGTTAAATTTATATCTCTATTATTTATATTTATTGGATCTAATGTGTCTGATGTAAAAGTCATACTACCAGAAGCATCTAAAAGAAGTCCTATATTTGCAGCTTTTGCTCCTGAAAACCATGATTCTAGATCAATAGTAAATTTTCTATCATCATCCTCTGTTTTACTTATTGATTTATCTGTATGTAATCCTTCTACTGTACTGTAAACTTTGGTTAATTGTACATCTTCTTGATTTACACCAGTTGGTAATGTTTGTCCTTCATATACAGCTTTACCTTCTTCAGTTTTTACAATATCTCCTGCTTTATGTGTGTCATCTTTATCATTTATATATGTATAAACCATAGCTGTATCTTTTTCTAGACTACCTGTTCCTTCAGTTGTTCCAAAAACAGTTTTATCTGAACTACCAGCAACTATCATATTTTCATTAACGTAATATGTATGTATTTTTACTAAATGTGTGTCTTCTTTATAAGAAACTGTAACCTTTTCCTGTTCTTCATTCTCATCAACTGCTTTACGTCCTGCTCCTACTGCAAAGGCTGTAAAGTGTTCTAAAGGCTTACCATCTTGTTGTAATGGATTCGCTTTAAGTGTTATTGTTCCATTAGTTGTATCAACATTTTCCACATAATCTGAACAATCTCCTTTATTTTCATTAGTTATGCTTGTATATGAACCTGTGTCTTTTCTAATTTCAATTTTATATCCTGATTCATTTTCCTTTTTCTCTATATAACCTTCTATGGTAACAAGTTTTTCACTATCATTAGTTTCTTCGTACTCTTCATTTTCTTCATTTTTTACTGTTTGATTATGATGCCAATGCTTTATGATAAAATGTAATTTATTATCTTCTTTATTAAATTTTGTATTTTTAGTTATATTATCAAGGAAATCCTGTATTGACATACTAATTGATCTAAAAAGCGTTGCTGCTGCTTCTTTTTTAGTTTCATTTGAAACTGATTTATTTTTCTTAGATAAAATATCACCTTCAAGAATACTTTTTCTTCTTTCTAAAACACTTTCTAAACTCTCTTCTGTAACAATTTCTTTTTCTTCTGCTACTTCTTTACCAGATTTTTCATTTTCATCTTCAGTAATAGTTTTATTTTCTTCTGTATCTGTTGCATTATTTTTCTCTGTTTCAGATGTTTCAGGAATTTTATTCTCATCTGTAACAGGTTGATTTTCTTCTCCTATTTCAGGAGTTTTATTTTCCTCTACAACAGGTGGTACATTTACATCTTGGCTAGATTTTTCTTCTGTTACTTCTAATTTTCTATTTTTGCTTATTTCTTTTTCTTGATTTATTAATTCTCCAAATGCATATATCGGTGTTGATATACATGTTATACAAAGAATTAAAATGATTAATAATGCTTTTTTGAAAACTCTCATATTGGACTTTCCTCTCTTTAATATATAATAAACTGATTAAAATTTAGCATATTATTTTAATTTTGCATATAATAAAAATATTATATTTGTAAGCTATTTTTAATATTTCTTTACGCAAAATACTATTTTCTTAAAATATAAAATTTTAATTACATTTTTTCATCAATTTACATACAATATTTGCTTTTTTCTTACGGTTTTCTATCTTTTACTTAATTTTAGAACAAAAGTGGACACATTCCAAAATTCTCATCTCTTTCGTTAATTTTTGCCTAGACTTTTGGAATGTGTCCACTTTTGCTCTAAAAAAAACCATATTTAAAATAATATTGTTTTAAATATGGTTTTTTCTAAATACTATAATTCTATTTATTTTTATTTTTGCTTTTTCTTACTTCATGTATCATTTGTAGAATATTTAAAGCAAGAACTAATATTAATATTCCAACTACTATTAGAATTATATCTCCTGTTTTTGGAATAAAACTTTTTTTAGTAGATCCTGTCTTTCCTGGCTCAATAGTAGGTGTAGGATCAGGAATTTTCATCACATATTTTAATTCTACAGAAGCATCATATATTAGTGTTCCATCTTCGTCTGTATATGGTAATTGTATAATACAAGGATTAGGTGTATAAGTTATATCATTTTTTACAGTTTTTTCTCCATATATCAAGTAAATACCATTTTCAAGAGTTACAGTTGCTTTTCCATTAGAATCTGTTTTTATGCTATAGTCTGCATTTATATTGTTTGTATCTACAAAATTAGCTAATTCAGAAGCTTCTGAAATTATTTCTTCATCAGTAGCTAATCCTAAATCTATCATATGATCAGAATAAGTATCTTCCCATGTGATTGAAAAATCTTTATTTTCAAAAGAAGCCAATTTATAAATTGATATATTCACATTATCCATTGGAATAGTACTATTATTAGTTATAAAATTTATTTCTAACGATGATTCACTTTTTTTATTAGAATTTATTTCTGTTTCTTCCTCTGACTCTGGTTCTGATTCATTATTATTTATAGAATCATTTTCTGATGATGATTCGCTTTCAGATTCTACTGCATATGTCGGAATTATTAAATTTGTTATTAATACAATAATAAATATTATCATACTAAATTTTTTTAATGTTTTTCTCATATTTCTACTCTTTCTTTTTTATTTCTATTATACTTTTTATAAGTGGATAACAAAATCCAATTATAAAAAATAGTAATGCAATAATAAGCATAATAATTTGATAAGTTGTAAGTACATTCCCTTTTATGACTTCTTTTAGCATATTATCATTTGTATCTTCATTTTCATAAATTGTTTCTATTCTATGACCTCTTACTAAAAGTCTATGACTATTGATTCCTAGTGGTGTACAAGTTACAAGTGTACAATAATCTTCTCCATCTACAATTTCAATATTCTCAATTTCTGATG
This sequence comes from uncultured Clostridia bacterium, assembly GCA_947628395.1. Classification (GTDB taxonomy): domain Bacteria; phylum Bacillota; class Clostridia; order TANB77; family CAG-508; genus UMGS1994. The sequence goes on along the minus strand of CANQZP010000004.1, from coordinate 4,624 downwards.
GTAATACAGTTTCAATTTTATCAACTTTATAAGTTAGGACTTCTTTTAATACTTCAATATTAAATGTGTCTCCTTTTTCTAATTGTGGTAAATTAGTAAATATTGATGCTTGAGCTAAACCTCTATGTCCAGATAGTACTGCATGTGTTCCTTCTCCTCCAATTGGTAGTGAGCTACCTGGTATGTGGCCTATTGCTACTTGTAATACGTCATCATCTGCTGTGTGATAAATTGGAAGTTTTACTTTTATTTTTGGAATTGAAATAACTCCCATAACTCCATTTCCACTAACATTTAAAAGAGACATATATTTTTCTTTTTGTTTTTCTGATAAATCAAATCTAGTTGCACTATTATGAAGACTTTCATTATATTCCTTTGCTTCTTCCATAAGTTGATTGTATTTTTCTTCACTTATTTCATCAACTGAATCTTCGTATTCTTTTATTACATAAGATGAATGATATTTATTATATATTTCAGCAAATGCTGGATAACAAAGTAAAACTATTGCGATTATTATGAATATTTTTGATATGATTTCTCTTATAGATATTTTTTTCATAATTGTTATATCACAAACAGATAAGCATTCATCATACTTATCTGTTTTTTAGATTACTCCTTTTTCTTATTTTTTGAAAGAATTATTCCAGTAATACCTAAAACTATAGCAACTCCTGTTATTACTATTAAAGCTATACTACCTGTACTAGGTAATTTAGAACCATGAACATTTATAATATCATTTTTTACATGTTCAGCTACAGTAAAAGTAACTTGTGCTGAACCTTCAGTTTCTTCCAAGCTAGTAGTAATTACTATTTCTATAGGATCACATGTATTATAGCCTTCAGGTGTATCTTCTTCTTTTAATATATAACTTCCAGAATCTAGACCCACAATATTAAATTGACCGTCTTTTTGAGATCTCATCATATCATCAGCTTCTTCCTCAGTTCCAACAGGGCGATATGCTTTTAAATTGTCATCCCATTTTAATTTTATATCATTACTTTCGCCTTTTTTATAAATTTTAAATCCTGCCCCCTCTAAGACTCCTTCATTCACATCTTTAGTTGCATATTTTGAATATTTTGTATTATCAACACCATAAGTAAATACATATGCTTTATCTTCTACAGTAGTACCCATTGATTCTTCATTATTTAAATTTGGATCATTAGAATATTTAAGTTTTACAGTATTAACATTTGGACTATTTTCTGATGAATCTTTTTTTGATATTTTAGCATTTTCATTTAGATGTGCTTTATATTTGACTACAACTTTAAGACCTTTTGTTATATCTGCATGTTTAGTCTCAAGAATATTTACTAAATCATTTACAGTAATTGTTCTATTTAGATTTTTGACAACATCAGTATAATCTGTATCTTTAGTCAAAGTAAATTCAGTTATAGCATTATCATTGGATTCTTTTGCATCTTTTATAATAACACTTTCAATCTCATCATATGTAATTCCTGTTTCCACTGTATCTTCAAATATAAGTTTATATTCCTCATATTCACTATATTCTATATTTGGTGAAAGAGTAGCTGTTAAATAATAATCAAATTTTTCGTTTATTGCATGATCATCTACAGCTTTATTTTCTGTTTCAGATAAAGATTTCTTAACAGAAGGTTTTTCGGATTTTGGTTCAACTGTTATGTCACTAACAACTTTTAACATATATCTAGTATATGCTGAATATTCACTTTCATCTAATGAAGAGTTTTTGTCTTTTATAAAATAGTATCCTGCATCATTAACTTGAATTGTATAATTATCATCATTTTCAGTTGATGCAGCTGATGTAGAGGTTAAATGTTTATTAATAATTTCAGCAAAAACTTTTAATTGAGTGCTGTCTTCTTCCAATCCTTCAAGAATAACTGCAACTTGTTTTGCTGTCGTAGTTTCTTCTGTAAAAATAGTCTTTAAAATATCATTTGTTTTTAATTCATTTAATAATCCATCTTTATCATTAACTCCACTACCCCATTCAATATTAGATAATGTCTTTGTTCTTGATTTAGGATCTGTACGCTCACTTTCTGGAACATTTTTTTCATCGTATAAATCACCTTTAAAAATTTGGTATGCTTCATACTCATGGCCAGCTTCTTTTTTAGTAATTGTAATTGTATAGCTACTTACAGCATATACATTTGTATTTATTACATTACTAAGAATTAAAGCTATAACTATGATACTTGCAAAAATTTTATAAAATAAATTGTTTTTCATTATTTCTCCTTTTTATTTTTAAACACTAAAAAATATACTTCTTCAATTAAATTATACTGTAATTTTATATTTTTGCATATAACAAATATATTACATTTCTTTAATATTTTTATTTCTTTTTTATGTTGTCTAAGACAAAGGAAACAGATAACTTTTTCATTGATAAAGATTTTTCATTTTCTTCTAAGAGCAGTCAAGAGGGCGGAGACAAGCCCCGCCCCTACACCTTTTACAATAATATATTCTTCTTCTTGGCCTTACCCTATATTTGTAGGGGCGGGCCTTGCGTCCGCCCTCCCTCCCTTTTGTCCGACCTTAATTTCCTTACGGTTGTGTGTATTTCTTATTCTAATTCAAATGCTCCCGTGTATAATTTATAATATTGTCCTTTTTGAGCAATTAATTCCTCATGGCTACCCCTCTCTATTATTTTACCATGATCTAAAACCATAATAGCTTTCGCATTTCTAACAGTCGAAAGCCTATGCGCTATTACAAAAACTGTTCTTCCCTCCATTAACTTATCCATACCATCTTGAACTATCTTTTCTGTTCTTGTATCTATACTTGATGTTGCTTCATCTAATATCATTACTGGTGGATCACATAATGCACATCTAGCTATTGCCAAAAGTTGTCTTTGTCCTTGAGAAAGACTAGCTCCATCTCCTGATATATAAGTATCATATCCCTTTGGAAGTCTAGTTATAAAATCATGCGCATTCGCAAGCTTTGCTGCTTTTATTACTTCTTCATCTGACGCATCTTCCCTTCCATATTTTATATTCTCCTTAATAGTTCCAGTAAAAAGATGTGTATCTTGAAGAACCATACCAAGCGAAAATCTTAAGTCTTCCTTTTTTATTTTATTTATATTTATTCCATCATATCTAATCTTTCCATCTTCAATATCATAAAAACGATTTATCAAATTCGTAATTGTTGTTTTCCCTGCACCCGTAGCACCAACAAATGCAATTTTTTGTCCTGGTTTTGCATATAAACTAATATTTTCTAATACTGTTTTTTCTCCGTCATAACTAAAATCGACATCAAAAAGTTCAATATTTCCTTTTAATTTAACATATTCTATTGTTCCATCTGAATGTGGGTGTTTCCAAGCCCAGTTATTTGTTCTCTCTTTAGTCTCTATAAGTTTTCCGTCTTCTTCTTTTACATTTACTAAAGTAACATATCCATTGTTTTCTTCAGGTTTTTCATCTATTAATTCAAATATTCTCTTTGCCCCAGCAACTGCCATAACTACTGAATTTAGCTGTCTTGAAACTTCATTTATAGGTCTTATAAATGTTTTACTTAGTTGCAAAAATGCTACTATCAAACCTACTGTAACATTTCCTATACCATTTACTGCAAGTAGTCCTCCTACTAATGCTAATACCGCATATAGCGTATTTCCTAAGTTTCCATTTACTGGGCCTATAGAATTTACAAATTTATTAGCATTATACATGTGCTCTGATAAGTTTTCATTTAACTCATCAAATCTTTTTTTTGCTCTATCCTCATAACAAAATACTTTAACTACTTTTTGCCCATTTATCATTTCTTCTATATATCCATTTAATTTACCAACTGCTTCTTGTTGTTTAATAAAATAATTTCCGCTTCTTGAAGTCATAAATCTAGTTATTACAAGTATTATTCCTAAAAATAAAACTACTACTGCTGTTAAATATATATTTGTTACTATCATAGAAACAAATATTACTACTATTGTTGTAATTACTGAGAATGTCTGTGGAATTGTTTGAGAAATCATTTGGCTTAAAGTATCTGTATCATTAGTATATCTACTCATTATATCTCCATGTGAGTGTGTATCAAAATATCTTATAGGTAGTCTTTGCATTTTAACAAACATCTCATCACGAATCTTCTTTAAAGTTCCTTCAGATGCTTTGACCATTAGCCTACTTGATAAAAAGTTAGCTATTACTCCAACTGCATAAATTCCTATAATAACTCCTATTGCTTTTATAAGTGATGTAAATACTGGATTTTTCATACCTACAAGTGGAACTATGTAATCATCTATTAATGTTTGTAGGTAAAGATTTGCCGCTACTGATGCTCCTGTACTTAATAAAAGGCAAACAATTACAAAAAATATTCTTAATTTATAATTTTTAAAAAGGTATTTTAGGACTCTTCCTAAAACCTTAAAATCAATTCTAGCTTTATTTTTCATTATACTACAATTCCTTTCTAAGGCACAAATTTGGTTGGAAAAGAATTAAATTTTGGCTAGGAAAACGAGTTTGAAATTTATAAGGCGTACTTTTTGTACGGTGATTAAATTTCAAATGAAGTTTGACAACGCCAAAATTGTAATTATTTTTCAACC
>CANQZP010000003.1 GCA_947628395.1 uncultured Clostridia bacterium | reverse complement strand
TTCCTATACAACAAGGTTAAGTTACCTTGATTCGTCCGAGCGAAGCGAGTGACATGTGGCGAAGCCACTTTTCTTATTTGCTAAAGCAAAGAGAGCGACATATATTTTACTCTTACTTCAAAGAAACGGGCGATTAAAATCGCCCCTACAAGGCAAAATGCCTTTCTTATTTCATAAATAATATAGAACTTAAGAAACACTCGATAAATCTGCTCTTATCTTTTCTAATTCTTCTACACCTCGACTTTGTTCCTCGATAATCGTTTTAGCAACACTCCTTAATCTTGGATCAATATTATATTTAAGTAAATTATTACACATAGCAATTGCACCTTCATGATGAGGAATCATTTCACTCACAAAATCCAAATTAATATCCATTCCCCTATCACTATTTTTCATATTCCAAACCATATTTCTTGTAATCTCTAAATAATTATTAATGTAATTATTTACATCTATAGCCGAATTTTTAAAACCAGATGTAGTTCTCGCAATATTACTCATCTGTTCAATTCCTCTTGTCTGCATTCTAACTATTCCCCTAGCAATCTCTTTAAGGGGTTCATAACTCGTAAATTCCAATAAATTTTGGCACATATAAATAGCAGCCTGATGATGAGGTATCATACACTTTATAAAATCTAAAGTTATATTACCAGTAAAAATAGCAGATAACATTTTTCTTTCCATCTGATTTAAAATCTCATCAAACCTATATAAATATCTTCTAACATCCAAATTTTCTTGATTTTCCATCTATACACTCTCCTTTTTGATATATAATATGAAAAATCAATATAAAATGGGCTTGATTACTAAATTTTATTTACTCCAAAACAATATCTCTTTTTAGAATATTATCCTTTACATTTCCTAAACCAATAAATTTATCTTCAAAATAAACTCTATATAAACCATCTATAAAATCAGTCTTTAATCTTCCTCCATTTATAAACAACTTAAGTTTACTTTCATTTAAATATATCTTATCACTATTTTCAAATAATTTTTCTATACTAATTACACACTTTTCCCTATCTCCACTATTTTCAATTTCTTCTAAAGTAAAACTATCATTAATACTAAAATTATCAACTTTAGTTCTTATCAAACTCTCCATAAAGCCAATAGTTCCAAGTCTTTCAGCAATACTCTCACATAAAGTTCTGATATATGTACCCTTAGAACACTCTACTTCAAATTCAATACTATTCTCAAGCACTTTTAAAATATCAATACTATAAACTTCTATCTCTCTTTCATGACGTTCAACTTCAATTCCATCTCTTGCATATTCATATAACTTTTTTCCATTAACTTTCAAAGCAGAATACATAGGAGGTAATTGCATTTGTTTACCTTTAAATGAATTAAATACTCTTTTATAATCTTCTATCTTTTCTAAATCTAAAATAAAATTATCTTTTTCTAAAACTTTTCCTTCACTATCACCAGTATCAGTTTTTATTCCCAATCTCAAAACTGCCCTATACTTTTTATCATGCTCAACAAAATATTTAGAAAGCTTCGTAGCTTGTCCAATTAAAACAGGTAGAACCCCTTCAGCTTCTGGGTCAAGTGTACCAGTATGTCCGAACTTTCTTTATTCCATATAATTTTCTAATTTTAGAAACTACTCCAAAAGAAGAAATACCTTTTTCCTTATTAACTAAAATCATCCCATCCATATAAATACCTTCGATATATAATAAATTGATGAAAATATAACTCTCTCAAACAATATCTATTTAAATTAAAAGGATATATTCTAAAAAAGCAGTATAATAATTGATTTTTTATAGCTTTGCTGTCGCAACTTTCAGATTAAAAGTATTTGGTAGGGGCGATTATTAATCGCCCGGGCTTCGAAGAAAGTGCGAAATACAAAAATATCTGTAATTTGCTCCACATCGCACTCGACCTATCGGTCTCGTTTGGTTGCTTACGCGGCTATTTAAAAATCAATTATTGTACTACTAAATTAAAATCTATTTCAAAAAATTTTTTGTTTGAGAAACAATTCTCTCCTTTGCCTCCTCTAAAGAATATGGCAAAGTCGCCCCAGCAGCCTTAATATGTCCACCACCATTAAACAACAAACAAATATCAGCTACATTCACATAATCATTCGAACGAAGAGAAGCCTTATATCCCTTATCAGTCTCATAAAGGAAAATAGAAACCTCAACACCTTCTATATCCCTACCATTTTCAACAATACCATCTAACTCGCTCTGCAAAACACCAAAACTTTCCATATCTTCTTTTGTTATATATGTATATGCAATCTTACCATCTTCTAAAAATTCTAATCTATCTTGAGCTAGTTTTCTAATCTCAAATCTAGGTCTAGAAATACATTGCATTGATTGTTTATATATTTTAGATAAATTAACTCCCTTTTCTAGAAATTGAGAAACATATTCAAAAGTATCAGAAGATACACCTTCATATCTAAACCCACCAGTATCAGTAATAATACCAGTAAGAAGACAAGTAGCAATTTCTTTAGTGATATCAATTTTCATATATTCCAAAATCATAGTTAAAATTTGACAACAAGCAGGTGAAACTGGATCTACAAAATTATAATCACCAAACATACTATTTGCAATATGATGATCAATATTAACTTTTACCTTTGCCTTTTCAAAACTATTATTAGGATCATCCAATCTCTTTATTTCAGAGCAATCTAAAGCAATAGCTAAATCATACTTTTCATCTCTTCCCTCTCTTATAGTCTCTTCAGCATGAGGTAAAAAACTATATGTCCTAGGAAAAACTGAAGTTACACAATCAACATCTTTTCCCATCTCTTTTAATAAAATATATGTAGCTAAAATGCTACCTATGGCATCTCCATCAGGGTTTTCATGAGCTAAAACGACAATACTATTTGCCTTTTCTATCTCTTCTTTAATAATATCTAAAGTCATAAACAAAAATCCTTTCTCTTTTATAATATTTTATCTTAAGCATATATTATTCTTCATTATCTTTTTTCAAATCTTTAGTAATATCTTTAATAATAGAATCAATTCTAGAACCATATTCCAAAGACTCATCAAATTCAAAAATAAGTTCTGGAGTAGTTCTTAAATTAACTTTTTTAGCAATCATAGTTCTAATATATCCTGATGATTTTTTTAATCTTGCTAAATTACCCTTATTACTCTTAGCACCTATCATACTAACATAAACTCTAGAAAATCTCAAATCTGGTGTAGTAGATACTTTTGTAACACTAATTAAACCAGTAATATGAGGATCTTTAAGTTCCTGAGAAATAATATAACTAATCTCTTTTTTTAGTTCTTCATCAATTTTATTCATTCTGTTACTATTTTTTTGCATTTAAACTCTCCTATCTTTTTATTTCTTCCATAATATGAGCTTCAATAATGTCTCCTTCTTGAATATCATTATAATTCTCAATTTGAACACCACACTCATATCCAGAAGCAACTTCTTTAGCATCATCTTTAAATCTCTTTAAAGAAATAAGCTTTCCTTCATGTAATACAACATTATCTCTAATAACTCTTACTGTAGAATTTCTAGCAATTTTTCCATCTGTTACATAACATCCTGCAATAGTACCAACATTTGAAACTTTAAATGTTTGTCTTACTTCAGCATTACCAATTACAACTTCTTTAAACTCTGGATCTAACATGCCTTTCATAGCAGCTTCAATATCTTCAATAGCATTATATATTACAGAATATGTTTTTATCTCTACTTCATCTTTTTCTGCTTGAGACTTAGCAATAGGCTCTGGTCTTACATTAAATCCTATAATAATAGCATTAGATACTTTAGCTAATGTAACATCAGTCTCAGTAATTGCACCAACATTTGAGTGAATTACCTTTACTTTTACTTGATCATTAGATAATTTTTCTAATGATTGTTTTACAGCCTCAACAGAACCTTGAACATCAGCCTTTATAATTAAGTTTAATTGTTTTAAGTTACCTTGTTCAATTTGATTAAATAAATCATCTAAACTTACTTTAGTTGTAGCATTTAAAGATTTCTCTCTTTCTTGACGTCTTCTTCTTTCAATTAAATGTTTAGCAGTTTTTTCATCTTTAACTTCATAGAAAGTATCACCTGCTTGAGGAACTTCAGTTAAACCTGTTATCTCAACTGGCATTGAAGGTCCTGCTGATTTTACCTTCTTACCTTTATCATCCATCATAGCTCTTATTCTACCAATAGTAGAACCAACAACTATAGTATCACCAACATCTAATTTTCCTCTTTGTACAAGCATTGTAGCAACTGGACCTCTACTTTTATCTAGTTTTGCTTCAATGACAGTACCTTTAGCTTGTTTTTTAGGATTTACCTTAAGCTCTAACATATCAGCTTGTAATAATACCATTTCAAGTAAAGTATCGATTCCTTGTTTCTTTCTAGCAGAAATAGGAACAAATATTGTATCTCCACCCCACTCTTCTGGAATAAGTTCATATTCTGTTAATTCTTGTTTTATTTTTTCAAAATTAGCTCCTTCTAAATCCATTTTATTAACAGCAACAATAATAGGAATCTCCGCAGCTTTAGCATGGTTTATTGCTTCAACAGTTTGAGGCATAACACCATCATTTGCAGCAACTACCAATATAGCAATATCTGTTATCTGAGCACCTCTAGCTCTCATACTAGTAAATGCTTCATGTCCAGGAGTATCTAAAAATGTGATTGATCTACCATTAACATCAACTTGATAAGCACCAATTGCTTGAGTAATTCCTCCAGATTCACCTTCTATAACATTAGTAGAACGAATAGCATCTAGAAGCGAAGTTTTTCCATGATCTACGTGTCCCATTACAACAATAACTGGTGGTCTATTTATTAAATCTTCTTGCTTATCTTCACTCTCATCAAACAATATATCCTCTTCAGTTTTAACATCTTTCTTAATAGCATTAATTCCATATTCAGAAGCAACTAAAAATGCAATATCAAAATCAATCTCTTGATTTATTGTAGCCATTACACCTAAACTTAAAAGTTTCTTTATTACATCACCACTTGTAATTTTCATTTCAGCGGCTAAGTCTTTTACTGTAATAGAAGATGGAATAGTAATTTCAGTAAGTTTAAATATTTTTTGTTTATTTCTATTTTCTTGTTTACCTTTTTTCTCGCTTCTTCTTCCTCTTTGAGTACTTAAATCATAATAGTCTAACATATCAACATTTGAAAGTTTACTTTCTTGCTTTAGATTTCTAAGTTTGCTAGAACTAAAATCATCATTCATACCCTTTTTCTTAGATTTTTTAACTCTATTTTCCTCATTAAAATTACGATTACTTTTTTGTTTATCAATTGCCTTATTAGAATATTCTCTAACATTTTCCTTTTCAACTATATCAGACATAATATTCTTAATATTTCTGTCAATACCTTTGTTGTCTAGTTTTCTGTTATTGCTAAAATTATTATTTTTATTATAACCGTTATTGTTATTGTTTTTATTATAGTTATTAGTTTTATTAAAATTACTATTTTTATTATAACCATTACTATTTTGATTATTTTTCTGATAATTATTCTTATTTTTACTATAATTATTTTCTACAACAGTTCTGCTTTTAACTTCTTCCATACTATTACTCTTCTTTGCTTTTTCAACCTCTTTATTATCTGATATATTTCTATTTACTACCTTGGCTGGCTTTTCTACTACTGCTTCTTTCTTTTCTTCTTTTTTATCATTCTTAGAAGGAATACCAAATAATTCAGCTACAGACATAGGTTTAGTTTGTTTATTTCTATAAACAATATTATAATCCTTATTTCTCTTATTTTTTTCTACAAATCCTACACCAGATTTGTTTTCTTTAGGTTTATCCTCATCCTCGTCTTCTATGATAACAGCTCTTCTAATTATAACAGGTTCAGATACCATTTCTTTTTTCTCTTTACTACTTTTTTCTTTACTATTTTTATTAAATGCTTTAGTTATATTTTCTGCATCAGTTTCTGAAATAGCACTTAAATGGCTTTTTACCTCAATTCCTAATTCAGTCGCCTTATCAATAACCTCTTTATTAGTTAGTTCTAATTTTTTTGCAAGTTCATGAATTTTTATTTTAACCAATAGTATCACCCCCATAAATTTTACCCATAATAGCATCTGCAAAATTTTTATCTTTTATAGCAATAATTGCTTTATTAACTTTACCAATTGCTTTACTATTTTCTTCAACTGTTCCATAGAGTTTATAATTCACATTATTTTCTAAGCAAATCTTTAAAAATTTCTGTTTTGTTTTTTCAGAAGAATCAGTAGCAATAATTATTAATTTTACTTTCTTTTTTAAAATTGCTTCTTCTACAGCATCAGAGCCACAGATAACTTTTCCTGCTTTACTTGCTAATCCTAAAAGCCCATTTACCTTATTTTGTTCCACTTATAATAATCCTCAATTCTTCATAAATTTCGTTATCTACTTTCGAATCAAAAGTTTTTGATAATTTATCAGTTTTTATAGCTTTTTCTAAACATTCTAAAGAATTACAAATATAAGCACCTCTACCTGCCTTTTTACCAGTCAAATCAACACATACATTTTCTTCTTTAGGTTTTACAATCCTTATTAAATCCTTTTTAGGTTTTGATTCATAACAAACTATACATCTTCTTTCAGGTATTTTTTTCAAAACATCTACTCTCCTTGTTCTTCTTCTACTCTACTATTTTCCTCATTTTGCATTTCTTCTAGCATCTTTCTAAATTGTGATTCACTCTTAATATCTATCTTCCAATTTGTAAGTTTGGCAGCAAGTCTAGCATTTTGTCCAGACTTTCCTATAGCTAAAGATAATTGATCATCTTTAACAATTACTTGAGCAAATTTTTCATCTTCTTTAGTATCAACAGCTAAAACTTGAGCAGGTAATAAAGCTGAAGAAATAAATATAGCAGGATCTTCATTCCACTCAATAACATCTATCTTTTCACCATGTAACTCATTTATAATATTTTGAATTCTAACTCCTTTTTGACCTACACAAGAACCAACAGGATCAATATTTTCATTAGTAGAATATACAGCAACTTTACTTCTACTTCCTGCATCTCTTGAAATATTTTTTATTTCTATTAAACCTTCATATATTTCAGGAATTTCGAATTCAAATAACTTTCTAACAAAGTCAGGATGACTTCTAGAAACAATAGCTTGAGGATTTCCCTTAACACCTTTTTCTACATCTACTACATATCCTCTAATTTTCTCATTTACACTATATTTTTCAGTAGGAACTTGTTCTTTTAAAGGCATAATACCTTCTAATCTTCCTAAATCCAAAACAACTGCATTTCCATCAGCTTTTTGAATTATACCAGAAACTATTTCACCTTTTTTATCACTATATTCATCAAAAACAATATTTCTTTCAGCTTCTCTAATTTTTTGTACAACAACTTGTTTAGCAGTTTGAGCAGCAATTCTTCCAAAATTTTTAGGAACTATCTCAACATCAACATTATCACCTATTTCATATTTTTTACTTATTTTTTTAGCATCTGCTAAACTAATTTCTAAAAGATTATCTTTTACTGATTTTACAACTGTTTTTGTAGAATAAACATGAGTATCACCAGTTTCTTTGTCTATTGTAACTTTTACATTTTCGGCAGAATCAAAATTTTTCTTATATGCAGTAACTAAAGCAGTCTCTATTGACTCTAATAAATAATCTTTATCAATACCTCTTTCTTTTTCTAATTCCTCCATTGCTATAACTAATTCTCTAACATCAATTGCTTTCATTTTTTATCTCCTTTCTTTCTGAGGTATAACTACTCTAAAAGTTAACCCTCATTATTCCAATCATAAACAGTTTTTGCCACTGAAATATTATTTTTGTTAATAATAACATCCTCATTATCAGATTCTAAAATTATTTCATCATCTTTAACATCCTTTAAAATCCCAGAAAAGATTTTTTTATTATTAACTTTATCAAATAGCTTAACTTCAATTTCTTTTCCTATATTAGAAATAAAATGAATATCTTTTCTCAAATTTTTTTCTAGTCCTGTAGAAGACACTTCTAAAAAATACTGTTCTTTAATTAAATCAGACTTATCTAAAATCTCATCAATACTATTATTTACATTTTCACAATCATCTATAGAAATACCATTTGGGCTATCTATGAATATACGTAAATAATAATCCTTTCCTTCTTTAGCATATTCAACATCGTACAAATCATAACCTAAGTCATTAATAATATTTTTTAAAAGATTTTCTACCTTTATCTCAATACTATCCTTTGCCAAAATACAATCCTTTCTTTTTTATACAATTAAAGAGTGGAATTTGCTTCCACTCTTCTAGATTAACTATTTTGCTTTAACTATTATACTACCTATTTTATCCAATTGCAAGTATTTTATCAATTTTTTTGATTTTTTATAGTTATTAAAGCAAGTATAATAATTGATTTTTTCTAGCTTTGCTGTCGCAACTTTCAGATTAAAAAGTATTTCGTAGGGGCGATTATCAATCGCCCGTTCTTCGAAGAATATGCGAAATACAAAAATATCTGTAAGTTGCTTCAATCGCACTCGGCTTTTAAAAGCCTCGTTTGGTCGCTGCGCAGCTATTTAAAAATCAATTATTATACAGCTTTAAAAAGAACTATTCTTAACTTAAATGAAAATTTATCTATTTAAAAAATTCTTCAAATTCCTCCCCAGAAATAGTCTCTTTTACCAACAAATTCTCAGCAACAGCATGTAAAATATCCATATTATCAAGTAATATCTTTTGAGCCTTCTCATAAGCCTCATCAATCAATTTCTTAACTTGAATACCAACCTCATCAGTAATACCCTCTCCAAAAATTTGTAACTCATAAGGTTCATCAACCTTTAAAGAAATAGGACCTAAACTATTACTCATACCATAAATTGTAATCATATCCCTAGCAATTCCAGTAGCAACTTCAATATCATTACTTGCACCAGTAGAAATATCATTCAAAGCAATCTTCTCAGCAGCTCTACCACCCATTAATGCAATCATCTTTTCTTCCAATTCAGTCTTAGAAACATAGAACTTATCCTCAGTAGTTTTATACATTGTATATCCACCAGTTAAACCTCTAGGAATAATAGAAACCTCTTTTACATTTTGCTGAGTCTCTAAAAATCTACTAACTACAGCATGTCCAGCCTCATGATAAGCAGTAAGTTTCTTATCCTTTTCAGAAACTACTCTATTATGTTTCTCTAAACCAACAGTAATCTTCTTAACAGCAGCCTCAATATCAGATTTTTGAATAGCTTTATGATTATTTCTAGTAGCTAAAATCGCAGCCTCATTAAGTAAATTATTAAGCTCTGCACCTGTAAAACCAGCAGTGTCTCCTGCTATTTCTTTCAAATCGATATCACTTGCTAATTTTTTATCCTTAGTATATAATTTTAAGATTTCCTCTCTTCCTAATAAATCAGGAGCAGGAATAGTAATTTGTCTATCAAATCTACCAGGTCTTAATAAAGCCTTATCTAACATTTCAGGTCTATTAGTAGCAGCTAATACAATTATAGTTTCACTACTCTCAAACCCATCCATTTCAACTAATAATTGATTTAAAGTTTGATTATTTTCAGATTCTGAACCACTATTACTTGTTCTTCTAGCTCCAATAGCATCAATCTCATCAATAAAAACTATACAAGGTGAAATTTTTTTAGCCTTTTCAAATAATTTTCTAACCCTAGAAGCACCAAGACCAGCAAACATTTCAATAAATTCTGAACCACTCATTGAAATAAAAGGAACACCAGCTTCACCAGCAATTGCTTTTGCAATCAAAGTCTTACCAGTTCCCGGCTTACCATAAAGTAAAATTCCTCTTGGTATTTTAGCACCCATATTTTGAAACTTTCTAGGATTCTTCAAAAATTCTACAATTTCTACTAATTCATTTTTCTCTTCATCTAAACCTGCAACATCTTTAAATCTAATACCAGTTTCATTTTCTTCATCATTTCCATAAACTTTTCCTTTTTCGCCCAAACCTTGCATCTTAAACAATAAAACAATTAGTACAATTATCATTATCGTAGGAATAAAATTAATTAACTTTTCTCCAACAGTTAATAACATACTAGGAGATTTTATATTTACTTTAATTTCATTATCTTCTTTTAATTGCTCATTTATAAAATCCATAAAACCTTGAGTAGTATTAATTTTAGCTATTTTTTCTTCTCCTTCATCCGTATCTTCATATTTAACTTTAACAGAAGAACCACCTATAACCATTTCTATTTCTTTAACTTTTCCATCTTTTATATCATTATATAATTCATTATAAGTAATTTCCTTGTCTTTTGAATCTTGATTAGATTTCCAAATAAGTAATCCTACTATTCCAACAATCAATAATAAAATAATAATAGATAAAATTAGTTTTACATTATTTTGTTTTTTCTTACCATTATCTTTCATAAATAATTAAACTCCCTTTCTAATTAACAAGTCTCACCCGGTTCATCATCTAAGTCATCAGACTCTTTGTTTTTATCTTTTTTGTCATCTTTTTTTTCTTCATCTTTGTCTTCTTTTTTATCCTTTTCTTCTTGATTCTCCTCTTTAGTTTCTTCTAATTTTTTCTCTTTCTTTTGCGCTACAATTTTTATTATCTCAATTTGCTGTTTTATAAGTTCAGCTCTTATCATCAAAATTACAGCCGTTATATAGATATACGAAATAATTATATAAATATAATCAAATATGTCAATGTATATATCAAAATACATTCTAATAATTGAATATATTACCGTAAGAATCATAGACAACGTAGAAGCATATATAGACATAGCATAAACATATCTGTATTTCATTTTTATTCTAGACATAAGTAATAATAACTCACCAACTATAGAAGTCATAATTGCATTGAAAAGCCAAAATATAGATATCTCCAGAAAATTTGCTAACAATATTCCCAAAAAAGCTGTAATTAGAATATACATTAAATTATCATTAATATCTTTTATAAAGTTATCTCTATTATACCCATCATTTACAATTTTTAAATCTATATTATCATCAATTTCTTCCATAACTGTTAAAGCATCTTTTTTCTCTTTTGACTTTTTATCTTCTTCATTGATTTGCAACTTTCCATCTACAACAGAAAAATCAGGCACTGTAGACGTTATAAAATTAGAAACGGATTTATATTTATAAAAAATATATCCGATATTTGAAACAGAAAAAATTACAGCTAATAATAAAGATATTTTCAAAACAAAGAAGATACTCTTTGAAAATTTTTCACCTAAAAATTTTACATATTCTTCTAAATCTATTAACGCAATTTTTAATCTTTTAAAAAAAGTTATTTTTTCCATTTATATTCCCTTCTTATTTTGATAATTTCCTTTTTACATCTCTAAGACTCCTAAAAGTTTTTTCTGAAAACTTATAAAATTTATACCAAATTGGTCTAAAAGGTAAATAAACTTCACCAATAAATTCTGTAAATTCAGCTCCAAATCCTTTTTTAAATCTATACAAACCATACTGTGGATGGGATTCATCAACTACGCCAGAAACTCCTCTAAAATCATAAATATCACATTTATTCTTAATAGCTTCCTTTATCATTTCCCATTGAAGCAAATAATTTGGCATCAAATTTCTATGTTTATTACTACTAGCGCCATATAAATACCATGTTTTATTACCATACATAATAGGAATAATTCCAGAAATAGGCTCGTCCTCATAATATGCCATAAGAAGCTTCATATGATCAGGTGCAAGCTCATCATACATTTTTTCAAAATACTCTAAACTTCTAATTATAAAATCATCTCTTTTTCCTGTTTCGACCATGATATCATGAAATGCCTTCAAATCTTCACGTCCAGCTTCTTTAACTACAACGCCTTTTTTAGTAGCAAGCCTTATATTATATCTTGTCTTTTGATGAAATCCAGCTAAAACTTCTTCTTCAGTTTTATCTTTTATATTTAATCTAAAAACAAATCTTGGCTGAATTTCATCTTTAAAATCTTTAGCATCATCTTTTATTTTATATCCAAGCTTAGTAACTATTTCTCTAAACTTTTCATCATCAGTCTTTATATCAGGTTCCATTCTAAAAACAAAAGCTTTATATTTTTTAGCTAATTCTTTAACACCTTCAGTAAGCTGCATTAAAGTATCTTCATCATGAATATCACAAACAGGTCCACGAGATGCATACATCATATTTCCAAAAATCGGAATTTTTCTAATCCATACACAAATTGAACCTTTTATTTTTTTATTCTCATCTTCTGCAAGAA
This sequence comes from uncultured Clostridia bacterium, assembly GCA_947628395.1. Classification (GTDB taxonomy): domain Bacteria; phylum Bacillota; class Clostridia; order TANB77; family CAG-508; genus UMGS1994. The sequence continues at coordinate 24,520 of CANQZP010000003.1, read as the reverse complement.
CCACTTCTTTAATCCAGTTAGTTTTTACTCTGCCCCATTCTAGAGATTGTTGAAAATTACATCTTTCATGTTTTTCCAAAAACTCAGTATACTCTTTTTCCGTATCTTTTATCACAAATCTCATCTATATCCTCCAATCGCTATTTCTTTAAAATCTCCATTCCATCTTTGGTATCTTTTACAATATACCCATTATTTGAGATTTCATCTCTTAATTTATCAGACTCTTCCCAGTTTTTATTATCTCTAGCAATTTTTCTTTTATTAATTAATTCTTTAACTTCTTCAGGAATATCTAATTCTTCCTCTTTATCTAACTCTAATCCTAAAACTTTATCAAATTTTATCAATAAATCATAATATCTTTTAGATTTATTATTTTGTCTTACAATATCCCAAACTACACTCATAGCTTGAGGCATATTTAGATCATCATTAATAGCCTCTAAAAATTTATTTTCATAATTCCTTATAATATCTTCACTTATATTTTCATTTCCTTCTTTATGTTTTTTTACTCCTTCTTTTAAGCGACTTCTAGCCGTTTTAGCAGCTTCTAGAGAGTCCCAAGTAAAATTAATTTTATTTCTATAATGAGATGTAAAATTAAACATACGAAAATCTAAAGCAGAATATCCCTTTTCTTCTAAATCAGATATAGTATATAAATTATTTAAACTCTTAGACATTTTTCCACCGTCAATAAGTAAGAATTCACAATGCATCCAATAATTAGCAGGAATATGTCCTGAATATCCTTTACTTTGAGCAATTTCATTTTCATGATGAATTGGAATATGGTCAATTCCTCCAGTATGTATATCAAATAATTCTCCTAAATATTTTCTTCCCATAGCAGAACATTCCAAATGCCAACCAGGATAACATTTACCCCAAAAAGTATCCCATTTCATAATATGATTTTCTGGAGCTTTAATCCAAATTGCAAAATCTGTTACATTTTTTTTATTTTTATCAAATTCAACTCTGGCTCCTGCCTTTTGCTCATTTACATTTATATTAGATAAGACGCCATATTTATCTAACTTTGAAGTATCAAAATAAATAGTATCTTTAGTCTCATAAGCATATCCATTTTCTATAATTTTCTTTACATACTCTTCCATATCTTTAATATGCTCTGTTGCCTTACAGATAATTTCTGGTTTAGATATATTTAATTTTTCTAAATCTTCCATGAACTTTTGAGTATAAAATTCAGCTATTTCATAAGGATTCTTATTTTCTCTTTTAGCAGCTTTAAGCATTTTGTCTTCGCCTTCATCTGCATCAGATTCCAAATGTCCAACATCAGTTATATTCATAGCATGTTTTAATTTATATCCATTATATTTTAAAACTCTTCTTAAATTATCCATAAAAAGATATGCTCTTAAATTACCTATATGTGCAAAATAATACACAGTTGGTCCACAAGAATACATTCTAATCTCTTTTTCATCAATTGGATTAAATTTTTCTTTCTTCCTAGTTAATGTATTATATAAATAAATATCCATAAACATTCCTTTCAAAAATTTATAATTTACGTTCCTGGTGTATCTGGATTTTTAGGTGGCTGTTCACTTGGTGAAGGAGATGGTTTAGTTGCAGGGTCAGAAGTAGGTGGTGTAGATGGTGATGGACTTGGAGAAGAAGTTGGCTTACTCGTTGGAGGAGTACTACTTGGAGTCACTTGTGGCTTAGAACTTGGGCTAGCCGATGGTGTAGGTGTTTCTTCTTGTTTATGAATATTACACATTTGAGTTGGAATCTTATCCTCTTCGTCTACAAAACTTTTTTCTTCAACATTAGGGCAAACACCTGGTATAGCAAGTAATCCAGAATCTACACAAATCTGATATTTTCTAGAATTTGTACTACAATGTTTAGTAGGAACTCTCGAACTAATAAATATATCTGTAACTAAATTTGTACATCCTTCTGAAGGCAATAATCCAGAATCTTTACATACCGTAGCTTGAACAATATCAGCTGGTTTATCAAATCTTTTTCCAGGTAAACCAGTATGTATAGCAGTCATTACACCATCCCAAATTCCTCCAGCAGGGTTACTTGGTGAACCATCATAATTAATTTTTTCATTTTGATCATATCCAAACCAAGTTGCAGCAGTATAATATGGTGTAAATCCACAAAGCCATCTATCAAAGTTATCATCAGTTGTACCAGTTTTAGCTGCAACATCCATATTAGGTATAGCACAATAAGTAGCTGTACCACCAGCTCCTACAACTGGAGCAGTAACAATGCTTTTTACAATATATGCACTAGATTTATCTAAAACCTCTCTGGTTTCTTGGTTAGGAGTTAAAATAACCTCATCAGAAGCATTCTTAACTTCTGAATAGAAAGTAGGTTCAATATATGTACCATCATTTGCAATAGTAGCATAAGCACCTGCAATTTCCAATACAGAAGCACCATTACGAAGTCCACCTAAACCAATAGATAAACCTTCATTATCATCTATAGTAGTAATTCCCATTTTCCTTAAATAATCAATTGATTTTTCAACTCCAACCTCTTGTAAAATCTTAAGAGGAATAATATTTCCAGATATAGTTATTGCCTCTCTTACAGTTTGAGGTCCATGGAAACTATGATAATAGTTTTCAGGAGTATAGTTTCCAGGAAAAGTTGTTTTTTCATCTTTATATACAGAAGCAGGACTAATAATTCCTTCATTAACAGCTGGAGCAATTACAGATAAAGGTTTCATAGCAGAACCTACCTGTCTTTTAGTTTGAGTACCCCTATTTAAATCTCCATTCGTAGTCTTTTCACCTAATTGTCCACCAACTCCAACAACTTTTCCTGTAGTATGATCAATAACTACTATAGCTGCTTGAGAATGTGTACCTGGATTTTTCTTAGAAGCTTTCTGATATTTTTCTTTTTTCATTTCTTCATCAATAGCTGATTGTACATTTGGTTTTTGAGTTGTATATATTTTAAGTCCTCCACCATAAACAGTAGTTTCAGCCATGTCACGACTCATATCTTTTTCTTCCATAAGTTGATTAATAATTTCATTTATAGCAGCCTCTGTATGATAAGAATAGATTGTAGAAGAACCCAAATTTCCTTGACTAAAAGGTAAACCTTCTCCATCTAATTTAGCATAAGCTGCATCATAATCTTCTTTTGAAGCATATCCTAAATCTCTCATTTTATCTAGAACAGTTTTTGTTCTATCATTTATCATTTTCTTCTTTGCATCATCCATATTTTCAAAAGGATTATACTTATTTGGTGAATGGTTAATTCCAGCTAAGAAAGCACACTCAGCTAAATCTAAATCTTTTACATTTTTATTGAAATAATACTCTGATCCTAGAGCAACACCATTAATGTTATTTCCACCAACAAATATTACATTTAGATAAAGCTCTAAAATATTATCCTTAGAAATTTCTTTTTCTACTTGAATAGCTCTTGCCATTTCTTTTACTTTTCTCATAGCAGAATCTTCATCTTCTTTAGTAATATTTTTTACTAACTGTTGAGTTATTGTACTACCACCAAATGATGAATTACCCCTATGGAAAAGATATGTAATAGTTGCTGCACCTGTTCTTTTTATATCAACACCAGAATGAGAATAAAATCTTTCATCCTCTATAGCAACATATGCTTTAGGTAAATATTCTGGCATTTCAGACATACTAATAATTTTTCTTTTCTCATTTCCACTTAAAGTAGCAATCAAATTTCCATCAGCATCATAAACCTCTGAATTTGAGAAAGAAATTAATAAATCATCTTTAGTCATTTTAAAATCATCACCAAATAATCCTAAAAATATACCTGCGATTATTCCAGCAACAATCAAACCAGCTAAAATTCCTAAAATAAGTAAAGCTATTAAAATTTTCTTTATAATACGCCATGCCTTTGACTTTTGCTTTTTATTCTTTTTAGTTTTTTTACCTTTACTCTTGCTATTATTTTTAACCGTAGAATTATTTTTTGATGATAAACTATCTGTTTTATACAATCTAGTCTCATCACTAACAGTACCATATCTTCTCGTCTTACTTGTATTAGAACTTCTTCTACCTTTTTTGTTCATAAATTCCTCCTAATATACTAACATAAAATTAGTAGTATTATTATATTACAAAAAAAAATAAATATAAAGTCTTTTTTATATTTTTATTATAATATTTATTATTAGTTAATATAATTTATATTATTGTATTTGAAAATACATAAAAATAAAGGCTTTCTCGGCTCAATACACTCGTTATAGATTCTAAAAAAAATTAAAACGAGCCTCTCGCTGTTCTAGCTTCGCTAGCCATCGCTTCCTCATTTTAATTTTTTAAGAATCTATACACTCATTCCAATCACATTCGAAAGCTTTATTTTTATGTGATTTTCAAATTTGTAGGGGCGGGGCTTGTCTCCGCCCTTTTTCCTGTCTTTCACCACATTCTAATCTATATAATTAAAATTATAATCATAAATATACAAAAAATCTCCTATAAACATTGTAGGGGCGGGGCTTGTCTCCGCCCATTTTTCCTGTCTTTCACCATATTAATTTTATACCAATGCAAACGAAACCTTCCTAAGCTCCTTACTTGCCTCAATCACCACAACCTTCACCTTATCACCAATACAAAAAGTTCTATTAGTTCTCTCTCCAATAAGCTTCTTATTCTGCTCATCATAAATAAAATACTCATCACCCATATTTTCAAAACGAACTAATCCCTCTACAGTATTGTCAAGCTCAACAAACATACCAAATTGAGTAACAGAAGAAACAATACCTTCGTACTCCATGCCTATTTTATCTTCCATAAACTCTGCTTTTTTCAAATCAATAGCTTCTCTTTCAACCTTTTCAGCAATCTTTTCTCTTTCAGAAGAAACTCTAGCATACTTTTCAGCCTTTTCTCTAAATCTTTCCTTAGTCTTTTCTGACGATTTCCAATATTCTTTAATAATTCTATGAACAAATAAATCAGGATACCTTCTTATAGGAGAAGTAAAATGACAATAATATTTACTAGCAATACCAAAATGTCCTTTATTTTCACTTTCATATCTTGCAACCTTCAAAGTCCTTAAAATCAAATTGGAAACAACCTTCTCCTCTGGCTTTCCTTTAACCTCTTCTAAAACCTTAGAAAAACTAGAAGGATGAATATTATCTTTATTAGCATGAATCTTATAACCTAAATTATATAAAAATCTATTAAGCTCATTTATCTTTTCAATATCAGGAGCCTCGTGAACACGATAAATAAAAGGAAATTCGAGCCAATAAAACCTTTCCGCAATTACTTCATTTGCAGTAAGCATAAACTGCTCTATAATCTCATTAGAAAATTTAAGTTCATATTTGCCAACATTAATACACTTTCCTGTAATAGGATCAAGTTCAATTTTACTCTCAGGTAAATCTAAATTTAAATATCCCTTTTCCTTTCTTTTATTTTTTAAAAGCGTTGCAATTTCAGCCATTAACTTAAAATCATCAATATATTTCTCATAACGTTTTAAAACCTTCTCATCACTTCCATCTAGAATTTTTTGAACATCATTATAATTCATTCTTTCAGTAACCCTAATTACAGCGTCATATAAGTCAGAGGCAACAACATTACCTTTTTCATCTATTTCAATTAAAACAGAAAGAGTATATCTATCCTCACCAGCATTTAAACTACAAAGTCCATTTGAAAGTTCTCTTGGAATCATAGGAATTACTCTTCCAAGCATATATACACTTGTCCCTCTAATTCTAGCTTCTCTATCTAATTTACTCCTATCTTTTACATAATAGCTAACATCAGCAATATGAACATCTAATAAATAATGACCATTTTTAGCTCTTTCTACCATTATAGCATCATCTAAATCTTTAGCATCTTCTCCATCAATTGTAAAAATATTCTTATCTCTCAAATCATATCTATTTTTTAAATCAGATAAATCTATTTTATCACCAAAACTCTTAGCTTCTGCTATAACATCCTCAGGAAACCTTGAAGGCAAATCATATTCCTTAATCAAGCTCATCATATCAACACCAGCTTGATTAATATTTCCTATAACTTCAATAATTTCGCCCTCAGCTTTTTTACCTTTTTCAGGATACTTAAGAATTTTTACTACAACCTTATGATTATCTCTAGCCTTTCCAAAATTTTTCTTAGAAATAAAAATATCAGTACCAAACTTTTTATCATCAGGAATAACAAAACCAAAATTCTTATTATTCTTAAAAGTACCAACTAAAGTAGGTTTTCCCCTTCTTACAATTCTAACTATTTTTCCTTCTTCTCTTTTATTATCTTCTTTCCCACTTATAATTTCTACCTCTACAACATCTTCATTTAAAGCACCATTTATATTATCCTTTGAAATATAAATATCCTCTAAACCTTCCTCTTCAGGTCTTACAAACCCGAAACCTCTCTCATTTGCGGAAAAAGCGCCGATTAAACTCTCTTTATTTTTATCTTCCATAACAACTCTTTTCTATATAAAATTAGGGCAGATAAAATAAATCTGCCCCAATTTGTATATTATAATTTATTTTTTCAAACTAAAAATAGTAAGAACTACAGTCAAAATAACAAAAATAATTCCAAATATAATTGTCATTCTCTTTAATTTTCCCTCTTTAGTTCTACCCTTATTTTTCTCATAAAAATTTGAACTAGAAGAACCCATTATAGCACCTGAAGCTCCTCCATCTTCACTTTTCTGAATCAATGTTAAAATTATAATTATTACACAAATAACAGCATAAACAACATATAATACATTTTCTATTCCATTCATCATAATTATTTCCTCCAAATATTGTCTTTATTCATGTTCTCTATTGTAACACATAAAAAATATAAATGCAAACATTATTTTAAAATAAAATAAAACATCTTTATATAATATGAATTTATTTAAAATCAAAAAGGGCGGAGACAAGCCTCGCCCCTACATTTGGCTTTTTCGAAGCCGAGTGTACAATCAAACGAGACCGCTAGGTCGAGTTGTAGGGGCAGGCCTTGTGTCTGCCCTTAAGATATTATATTTCAAATTTTTCCTACATCTTTCAGACATGGGGACGGAGTTATTTGTCTAAGAATTTTCAATTCTTAGACAAAAACTCCGTCCCCTCTGTCTGAAAAACTCAATTTACAACAGCAAGGCTATGAAAAATCAATTATTTACTGCTTTTACTTACTGCTTTTCATGCACATATAATTATTTCAAATTTTCCCTACATCTTTTGCAAATAGTAGGATGCTCCTTATCCTTTCCCACAGTATCCGAATACATCCAGCATCTCTCACACTTCTCACCATCAGCCATTTCAACCTTAATACCAATATCACTATCTTCTTCTCTTTTATTATTTTCAACAATCACATCTGAAACAATAAAAACAGTCTTAAGTAAATCTTTTTCATCATTTAATTTTTTATATAAATCTCCCTCAGCAAATAAAGTAACCTTAGCATTTAAAGAATGACCAATAACTTTTTCCATTCTAGCTTCTTCTAATCTCTTAGAAACCTCTTCTTTAAGCTTAATTATCTTATCCCATTTTTTACTTAAAGCATCATCATCATATTTTTCATTAGGCTCTGGATAAAATGTAAGCATTACGCTCTCAACCTCTTCACCCTTTCTATGAGGCATTTGAGCCCAGATTTCCTCAGCAGTAAAACAAGTCATTGGAGCTAAAATTTTCACTAAAGCAAGCAAAATCTCATACATAGCAGTCTGAGCAGATCTTCTCTCTTTAGAATCTGGTTTTGATGTATATAATCTATCTTTAATAATATCTAAATAAAAATTACTCATATCAGTAACACAAAATTGATTAATAGCTTGATAAGCATTATGGAATTCATAAGTATTATAAGCAGTATCACAATCTCTTATAAGTTTATTAAGTCTAGTTAAAGCCCATTTATCAATCTCCTCTAATTCTTCATAAGGAGTAGGAATATTAACAGGGAAATCATAAGTATTTCCTAAAATATATCTAGCAGTATTTCTTATCTTACGATAAACCTCAGTTACCTGCTTAATTATTCCTTTAGAAACACTAACATCTGATTTATAATCAGAAGACAATACCCATAATCTTAGAACATCAGCACCAGACTCATTTACAATCTCTTGAGGTGCAATAACATTACCTATAGACTTAGACATTTTTCTACCTTGATCATCAATAGTATAACCATGAGTTACAACCTCTTTATAAGGAGCTTTACCTTTTGTAGCAACTGAAGTTAGTAAAGAAGATTGGAACCATCCTCTATATTGATCACTTCCTTCTAAGTAAAGATTAGCTTCAGGCAAACCTCTTTCAGCTAATACAGATTCATGAGTAGAACCAGAATCAAACCAAACATCCATAATATCAGTTTCTTTCTTAAAATGAGTACTACCACACTCACACTTAGCATTCTCTGGTAATAATTCCTCTACAGGCATATCAAACCAAGCATTAGAACCTTTTTCTTTAAAAATTTCTTGAACCTTTTTCAAACTCTCATCTGTAACATACTCTTTTTCGCACTCTTCACAATAAAATACTGGAATAGGAACCCCCCAAGTTCTTTGACGAGAAATACACCAATCATTTCTATCTTCTATCATTTTAGTAATTCTTTCTTCTCCCCAAGAAGGATACCATTTAACAGTTTTTATTGCATCTAAAGACTCTTTTCTAAAGCCATCAACTGAAGCGAACCATTGACTAGTAGCCCTGAAGATAATTGGATTTTTACATCTCCAACAATGAGGATAAGAGTGATTAACAACTTGTTTTGCTAAAAGTAATCCATGTTCATCTAGCCATTTAATTATTTCTTTATCAGATTTAGCATAAAACATTCCTGCAAAAGGACCAGCGCCTTCAGTCTGATGACCTTTTCCATCAACACAAACAATAATATCTAAGCCATTTTTTAATCCACACAAATAATCTTCTTTACCATAACTTGGTGCAGTATGAACAGCACCTGTACCAGTATCAAGCTCAACCTTAACAGTATCATCACTACCTAAAACTACTATTGAATCTCTATCTAAGAAAGGATGTCTGCAAATAACTCCATTTAATTTCTCACCTTTAATTTCATCTACTACTTTGTAATCTTCTATCTCAGCAACTTTCATAACTTCATCTACTAAACTAGAAGCAATAATAAGTTTTTCATTTCCAACTTTAACGAAACTATAATCGAAATCAGCTCCAATAGTAATACCAGTATTTCCAGGTAAAGTCCAAGGAGTAGTTGTCCAAATTACAAAATAAGTATTTTTCTCATCAAACAACCCATTTGAATCTCTTACTGGAAATTTTACGTAAGCTGTATTAGAATTTACATTTTTATATTCTATCTCAGCCTCAGCCAAAGCAGTCTCACAATCAGTACACCAATAAACAGGTTTTAAACCTTTATAAATATATCCCTTCTTATACATATCAGCAAAAACACCAATCTGTTTAGCCTCCATTTGAGGTTGATAAGTAATATAAGGATTTTTCCAATCAGCTAAAACTCCTAATCTCTTAAAGCCTTCTGTTTGTTTATCTTTATACTCCATAGTAAAATTCTTACAAGTATCTCTAAACTTAGTAACAGGAATCTCATCACGATTTAATCCAAGTAATTGAATAGCCTTTTTCTCAGTAGGCATACCATGAGTATCATATCCAGGAATAAAAGGAGTATAATATCCTTTTAAATTTTTATATCTAACAATAGTATCCTTTAAAACCTTATTCAAAGCATGACCTATATGAATCTCTCCATTAGCATAAGGAGGACCATCATGCAAAACAAAAGGTTCCTTTCCCTCATTCTTCTTAAGCATTTTTTCATACAAATCATTTTCAAAAACATCCTTTAAAATTTTAGGCTCTTTTTCTGGAAGCCCAGCACGCATTTGAAAATCAGTCTTTGGTAAATTCAAAGTCTTACCATAATCAAACTTCTCCTCACTCATAAAATAACCTCCTATTATTTATATATATTTTTTTATTTTTCTATTTAATTTGCTCCTTGAAATTTCTCTTTATATTGTAGGGGCAGGGCTTGACTCTGCCCTCTCCTTGACCCAACTTATTTAGGCAAAATTATTAAAAAATAATAATATGAGAAAATCATATATAATTGACAAATTCCTTTAGCGCAAACGTAAAAAAAACAAAAAAGCACCTCATCCATAGGACGAAATGCTCCGCGGTACCACCTAAATTAATTTTTTTTAAAATTCACTCTAAAATTCTGTAACATAGAATCACACGGATTACCCTACTTTTAATTCAAATAATCAACTCCGAGGTGATAATAAATAAACTATTCTCCTACCGGTATCTCAGCAACCTACCAGCTCTCTTATAAGGTTTTACCTTTATTTATCTTGTCCCCATCAATGTTTTTAGATTTAATATTTATTATATTAACACTTTTTTAAATCAGTTTCAAGTATTTTTTGCATTTTTTTATAATATATGATATAATAATTGTGTAACTGTTTTACAACAATGTGCTAACTTTTTAGCGCAATTTTAAGGAGGTATTAAGTCATAATGAAGAAAAACAACAGTTGTAACATCAGTATCTATTTTAATGCACGGGTGAACGATGCTAAAATGACAGAAAGCATTGCTTCACTACTAGGCGATACTACAGTTATAAAAACTTCTATAGTCTTCCAAACCGCTGTATCAACCACTAAGGAGGCATTAGCCTACATTTTTATGATTGAAAGGATGATTGAAGAAATGTATGGTGACATAGTCTCATATACTTTTAAGATTATAGATCCAGTTTTTATCGATCTCCAAATCTTCGAAGAAATGAAAAGATTGGAAAAAAAATTTCCACCAGCTAGCTTTAAAACTAGTAAAGATGGTAAATTGGTCGAAATAGCTGTCGCCTATCATTAAAACCTTTCCCCCACCGTCCTTATGGTGGGGGGCTTTCTTTTTTAACCTAAAGAAAACACCATAGTAAAAAGCCATAGCTTTTGCTATGACTTTTTATATGAATTCATAAATATATATTTATTCTTATTTATTTACAACGTCTTTTAAAGCTTTACCAGCTTTGAATACTGGAGCTTTTGATGCAGGTATTTTAATTTCTTCTTTAGTTTGTGGGTTTCTTCCTTTTCTAGCTGCTCTTTTTCTAACTTCAAAAGAACCAAATCCAACTAATTGAACTTTATCTCCTTTTTTTAATGCACCTGTAACAACATCGATAAATGCGTTTATAGTTGCTTCAGCACCTTTTTTAGTGTCTCCTGTTTGTGCAGCTACTGCTGCGATTAATTCAGCTTTGTTCATTTTTTTACCTCCTATAGATTTTGTTAAATTTATGTAGATGTTATATATTGTTAGATTTCATCTACAATAAGATTATTCGCCAAATTAAGCTAAAATCCTTCTTTTTTTTTATTTTTTTCTTATTTCTCTAAGGCTTTAGAAAATCAGTTTTCTAAACTTCAGTATTTCCAGTGGTTTCAAAGTTATGCATATATTTTAATTTTTTTCAAAAATTTATATATTTTATCTCCTTTTGGAAGCATTTCAATCTCTTCTTTAGAAAAGACTTTAAAACAAATTACAAGAATTACATATACAAATACTGCAATAACAATTGCAATTAAAGTTGCTAATCTTGCAGAAATAAATGAACACATAAGAACAAATGCTGCATAAGAAATTACTCCCATAAAAGCTGTTACAATAACAGGTTTAATCATAAGTGAAGTAAGACTAAACTCTAATTTTACAGTTTTTCTAAGAACAACATAAGCAATTAAAAAAGAAGCTACATTACAAAGTATAGATCCAATAGCTGCCCCATTTTCCATAAACATTCTATTAGGAATAAGTACAATATTACAAATAATTTTTATAATAACACCAACAGCAAATGCAACAGCTGGTGTTTTTACCTTTCCAAGTCCTTGAAGTGCACCATTTATAGTTTGAGCTAAAGCTGTAAAGATAATCGCTATAGCAGATATTGCTAGTAAAACTCCCCCATCACTTGCCATTGGAAATAGCAATTTTAAAATTCCATCTGAGAAAATGCACATTCCAACAGTACAAGGAAGCCCTATTAAAATAGTAAGAAGAAGTGAAAAAGATAATCTCTTATTAACAGTTTCCACATCTTTTTTTGCCATTGCCCCTGCTATAGCTGGAACTAGAGCTGTAGCAAAAGCTACATTAAAAGCAAGTGGCATTGATGTCAAAATATCTACTTTAGCACTAAGTATCCCATATTTTGCTTTAGCAGCAGCCTCTCCTATCATAGGCTTTAAAAAACGTACAACAGTAAAAGAATCTACATTTTTATTTACAGATGATAATAGTGAAGTTATAGAAATAGGAATAGATACTGCTAAAATCTTCTTTATAATACTCTTTACACTACCTCTTTCAGTTTTTACTCCTTCATCATTTGATAATTTAACATCTTTAATAGCTATTTTATAATATCTAAATAAATATATGAAACTAAATAAAGTAGCCAAACTAGTAGCTACAGTAGCAGCTGCAGCCATAAGTGCAGTATTAGTGCTAGTAACAAACGCAGCTATTTCTACTAAAGTAATTGTTAAAACAGTTTTAAGTAATTGCTCAAAAGTTTGTGAATTAGCAGTTGCAGACATTTTTTCTCTACCATTAAAATATCCTCTTAAAACTGAAGAAATAGAAACAAAAAATATTGCAGGAGAAAGAACCCTTAAAGTATTTTCTGCTTCTGGAATTTCAAGCCACTTAGAAGCTATAAAACCAGCACCAAAGAAAAGAAGTAATGTACCAGTAAGTCCAATTACTGCAAAAGTAGCAAAAGAAATTTTAAAAATTCTATGAGCTCCCCTATTATCTCCTACAGCTAATTTTTCAGAAATAAGCTTTGAAATAGCATTAGGAACTCCTATAGAAGATATTGCAAGTAGCAGTGCATAAATCTGATATCCTGCCATATATATCGCATTTCCAGCATCCTTAAAACCTTCTCTATTTGTCAAATATAAACTATATAATAAACCTAAAATCTTTATTAAAACCTGAGAAAACATGAGAGCCAAAATTCCCTGCATAAATGACTCTTTACTAAAGCTTCTCTTCTTAGCCTTTGTACGCATAATAAATTTTCCTTTCCATGTTTATAGCAAATATTATATTTTTTATTACAATACTTTTCAAGTACTTTTATAAATATTTACTTTATCATATGTCCAATACACTTATTTTAGAATTTATTTTATAAAAATAAATTTCTACATATTTTCACAAAAAGTATTGTAATTTTACCGAATTTATAGGATAATATATAAAGAGAAACTTTTTTTAGAAAGTGGTGATGATTTGAAAGTAATTGGAAATTTCATATTAAAATATATAGATAAATTTTTGAAAATATTAAAAACAGATAGAAACACATTCTTTACATATGTACTTACTCTGTTTTCATTTTATTTTTGTATAGATAGAATTGTAGAAATACTATTCATGTGCTTCTCTGGAATTTCAGTAAACTATTGGGGGCCATTTATGTACACATTTGCACTTGCCTGCCCAGTGTTTGCATTTCTTTTATCTGGAAGCTCAAAATTCGCTACAGATGACAAAAAGAAAGTATCATTATTTGTTATGTACTGTATAGCATTATATATTATAACAATATCAATGTTAGTACAATGGATAAATAAAATATGTTGGATAGCAATATTCTTCTTACCTAATTATCAAGGAATAATTTCACAATTTTCAGATTTAATAAAACCAGCTTTTACAGCAATAGCATGTTACCTTCCACTAATTACCTTTTATCCATTCTTTAAACTTTTATATAGAAATATTCTTGATACTAAAGACCAAGTGGATTCTATCGCAGATTATGGTGGAATAGATATAAATAATAATAAAGAAGGAACTGGACCATATACATGTGAAATGTTTATATGTAAAGATGGCGAAACAGGAAAAACTATAAAGACCCCTGAAACTAGAAGATTCGAATCAACTTTAATTGTTGGTGTATCAGGTTCAGGAAAAACTACAATGGCATTTGAACCAATGATAGCTAGAGATATAGAGAAAAAATTCTTTCTTCACGAAGCTTCTAAAGAATTAGGATTTACAGCATTAAAAACTGGATTAGCTACATTAAATACTCCTTATTCAAATGAATATCTAAACGAAAATTTCTCTTTAAATATGCTGACTATAAATACAAATAAAGAAAAACTATTTGACTTATATTTAAAAGATATAATTTATTCTCAAGCAGGTGGAAAAAGAATATTTAGAAACCTTGGACTTACATATATTGCACCAGATTATGAATCAGTTTCACATATTATAGAAGTAGCTGAAAATTATGGTTTTAAATATAATTTGGTTGATCCAAACAATGTAAAAAGTATAGGTTTAAATCCTTTCGCATTCGAAGATCCGGTAAAAACTTCTATAGCAATTTCAGCAGTTTTAAAAAGAATGTATGAAACAAATGAAGTAACAGCTGAAGAAGCATTTATGCAAAATATTACTTCGCAAGCAATAGAAAACTTATCACTATTATTAAAAGAAGTATATCCAAAATCTCATAATGGTTTATTACCTAACTTAGAAGATTTGCTTATGATGCTTAATAATTTTGATATAGTAGAACAATTTTGTGAGAAACTAAAACAATATCCTGAAATTAGTGAAAAATATAATATTTTACTTACATATTTCAAAAATAATTTCTATGCAGGTTCTCGTGGACGTGAAGATACCGAAAAAGCTCTTCAAGCTGCAAGTTCACAATTGGAAAACTTATTAAGATTTCCAGGAATAAGAAATATTCTTTGTAATAGAACAAACAATATAAATTTTGATAAATCTCTTTCAGATGGAGAAATTACATTAATATGCACAAGACGTGGAGATGTTGGAGCAGCAGTAAATAAAGCATTTGGACTATTTGTTTTATTATTATTCCAACATGCAGTTATCTCAAGACCAGGAAATGAAAAAACTAGAATACCTCATTTCTTATATATAGATGAATTTCCTCCATTTGTATGTAAAGCTACTGAAGATATATTTACAATCTTTAGAAAATATCGTGTAGGAACAATAATATCAGCTCAAAACTTATCTCAATTCGGAGTAAATAATAAAGAAAATTATAGACAAACAATTATGGCAAACTGTACTACTAAAATAGTATTTGGAAACAATACTCCAGAAGATAATGAATGGTGGGAAAAAGAATTTGGTGAAAAGAAAGAATGGAAATTTAATCAAACTTATGATACTGAAAAAGGCGAATACAAAAAAGAACTTAGTATAATAGACTATGCTTTTAAACCTAACTTCAAGGCTGGAAAAGTACAATCTCAAAAATTCAAAGCAATTATTTATAAAACTAAAGATTTAAAAGGAAAGAGTCTAGTAGGTAAAGGAAAATTAGATTTCTTAGAATCAAAATATAAAGAAAAACATAATCCTAAAAAATTCAATTTTGCAAAATTCGCTGATGAAAATTCTTCTAATGATGAAAACAATAAAAAATCTATACTAAAACCAAGATTTCATCCAGAATTAAATGAAGATGATGGACCAATAAAATACAATACAACAGATATGAAATACTTCTTCGACAACGAAAATGCAATAACATATAATCTAAATAATAATAAAAAATAATTATTTAAGGGCGATTATTAATCGCCCTTTTTTTTATTTCATATTTATGTATACTATTGACTTTTTTTGAATAAGATACTATAATTTTAATGTGGTTACTTTTTATCCACATTTAGCCAAAACAGTTATTTTGCCTCAGGGTACTTACGTCAAAAAATAGGGGTTTGCAATTTTAGTTTACTGTTTAGGCTAAATAAACGGTCTGCCGTTTGGCAGACCGTTTGCATTTATAGATTATCCTAATAATTTAACTTCCACATTATTCATCTTATACTTTCCAGTAGTTTTATCAGTAGTAAATTCTACTAAAGACTTATCCAAAGTAGTAGCATTCTGATTTAAATCATCAGTAAAATACAATTTAATATTTTTAAGATTTATTTTCTTAGTAACAATCTCTTTAAAAATCTCAACCATATGTTTTTCATCTTCAGCAACAATTATAAGTTGAGGAACTTTTTCAAAACCAGAATCGAACTGAACAAAATCTTCATAAAAATCCTCATACAACTTCATTCTATCAATAAATTTTTGTTCCCAATCCTCTTCTCTTCTTACAACTTCAAAAATAAAATCAATAGAAACATTATTCTTAGTCAATCTAACACCAGCATTAGCTTTAAAAACCTTAGCTAATTTTTTAGCAGTTAAAGCAGGTTTAACAGTATATTTGTCAAAAGCCTTAACCTTTCTTAAATATGCTATAATAATTTGATTTCCAGCTAATCTTTTCTTCATCATAGAAACAGGTTTAGTGTTATCAGTAGGTTGCCATTTACACTCTATATTTCTAGAATTTAGTAAATATTTTCCCATCTTCTCTAAACAATATACACGATAAATACATTTTCCATCTTCATTTGAAAAGAAATATCTAGTAAGAATTTTAGTCTTAACTAATTGCTCTAATTTATTATTTAACTTATCTTGTGATTTTATATCAGCATTTTTATAAAGTAGCATTTGATAAATCTGTCTTGAAGTCATGAATTCAAATTCATTAACAAGCTCCAAAATCTTAAAATGTATTTCAGTTATATGCCCAATGTTCATTCTATGGATAATTTGATTAATCGAAACATATCCATCCTTACCATCAAAATTTTTAATTTCGCCTTCTTTCATAGCAAATGGTGATACAGTCGTCTTAATTTTTTCATCTTCAACCATTTTTTTACCTCCTATTTAAATTATTATTTTAGGTTGTCACATATAAGAAGTTTAATTTTCTTCTTATCTTTTATAATCTTTTTAATAAAAACCTCAACTTCTTGACCATACTCATAACCTTCTTTATACTCAGCAAGTCCAACTAAATTAGGTTTTAGCTCAATAAATATACCATTCTTATTCTTATCAGGCTCTTTAATAATTCCCTTTACTCTTTCACCCTCATGATAAGAAATAATATTATCTTCCCAAGAACCTAGAAGCTCTTTATGAGTTAATTCAATTCTATTTAAGTCCTTATCTATAGATTTTACCATAACTTTTATGTTTTGTCCAATAGAAAATCTTTCTTCAGGAGATTTTATCCTAGAAACAGAAATATCTTCTATATGTAAAAGTCCTACAACACCATTATCTACTTCAACAAAAGCTCCAAATGGTTTAATATTTTTAACAGTTCCGATTTAAAATATCTCCTTGCTTTGCTTCTTCTCTAATCCATTTTATTCCATCAAAATTTTCCATAGTATCTTCTCTCCTTTTTCTTTCGTTAATAATATTTTAATTTTTTATACAATCAAACGAGGCTTTGTAGGGGCGGGCCTTGCGTCCGCCCTTTTCTGTTCTAACAATTTTTATTTTAACAACCATTCAATCTCCTCTTTCTTTAAGTATCTCCATTTTCCCAAAGGAATATCCCTAACATCAATATTTCCTATTTTTGAACGATGAAGAGCCAAAACTTTTTTCCCTATTGCCTCACACATTTTTCTAACTTGCCTATTTTTTCCTTCATGAATAATAATTTCAAGCCTAGATTTATTATTTTCCTCATCCCACATAATCCTTTTGACTTTGGCTTTCCTTGTTATAACACCTGGCTCAATCTCTACTCCACATCTCAACATATCAATTTCTTCAGAAGTAACCTCACCTTTTACAGTAACAGTATAAGTTTTCTCAATTTCATGTTTAGGATGAGTAACCTTATATACAAAATCACCATCATTAGAAAGAATTAGTGCACCAGAAGTATACATATCCAATCTTCCGAACAGGAACAACTCTTTCTTTTACCTTTACTAAATCTAATACCTTATCTCTTCCAAACTGTTCATCAGAAGTTGTAACATAACCAATAGGTTTATTAAGTAATATATACACTTTCTTATCTTCTATTCTAAGCAATTTACCTTCAAATTCAATCTTATCAACATCAGGATTTACCTTTATTCCAAGCTCAGTTACTACTTTTCCATTCACACTTACTCTTCCATGCTCTATAAACTCCTCGCACCTTCGCCTAGAAGCAATACCAGCCTGAGCAAGAAATTTCTGAAGTCTCATCTCTTCCAAAATTTTATATTCCTTTCTTAATATTATCTATTTTTTCAAGAACTTCTTCAAAATATTTAGGTAAAGGAGCTTCAAAAGAAACTCTTTTCTTCGTCGTTGGATGTACAAATTCAATTTTTTTTGCATGTAACATTTGCCCTTCTACACCAAAAGGATTTTTTCCGTTTGAATATGTATAATCACCAACAATAGGAAAACCAATCTCTGCCAAATGAACTCTAATTTGATGAGTCCTACCAGTTTCTATTTGAACTTCTAAAAAAGTAAAATCATCATACTTCTTTAACACTTTAATATGAGTAACAGCTTTTTTTCCGTTCTTATTTACAGCCATCTTTTTTCTATCTTTAGTACTTCTACCTATTGGCATATCAATAGTAGCCTCATTTTCTTTTAATCTACCTCTGACTAAAGCTACATAAGTCTTTTTTACCAAATGCTCTTTAATCTGATTACTAATATCAATATGAGCTTTATCATTTTTAGCTATAATTAAAATACCAGAAGTATCTTTATCAATTCTATGAACAATCCCAGGCCTTATTTTACCACCTATACCAGACAAAGAATCCTTACATCTAGCCATAATAGCATTTACTAAAGTACCACTTTCATTACCTGCACCAGGATGTACTACCATTCCTTTTTCTTTATTAACAATAACAATATCATCATCTTCATAAATAATATCAAGAGGAATATCCTCAGGTACTACATCTGACTCTTTAGGCTCATCGCAGATAATTTCAATAACATCATCTTTTTTCACTTTATATGACTGTTTTTCTATCTTTCCATTTACAGTAATTTTTCCCTCATCTAATAACCTTTGAATTGCCATTCTAGAAAACGAATCATCTTCTAATATAATAACTTTATCAAGCCTCAACTGAGCATGATTTTCAGTTATTACATATCTTTTTTTTAACATCCTTATCTCCTCTCAAATATAATAAAATAATCATCTTGATACAATTTATTATACTTTGAATCTCTTTTAAGCTGTACTGCTAATTTTGCATTTTTATATAAAATTACATGTGTAATATCATATTTTTCAAAAATTTTTTCATAACCTTTTGATAAAGTAACTACATTTTGTACATCCATAAAAATATCAGTTCCATCTTCGGGATTTCCTGTCTTTGTATTAAACTCAGGTGTATATAAATCACATCTAGAATCAATCATAACAGGAATTCCTTCATATAATAAATAACTACCATAATTATATTCATTAAATAATCTTATTTCATCTAAATTTAAATTTTCCTTTATCCATTTTGAAGCCTCCACAGGATACTGAGTATCATTTATATATTTGCTATTTACCTGAGGCTTATATAAATATAATCCTAATATTATAATAAAACCTAATGTAACTGTAGCTCCAAACCAGTTAGTAAAAAACTTCATTAATTTTTCTGCAAATTTTTTATCCTGTCTTTCAAATAAATTAGCAATTAACTTAATAAATATAGGATAACAAATTAAAGTAAACATTGAAATCTGTCTTTTAGTTTTAAATGAAAGATACAGTAAACCTGCAAAAAATAAGAAATCTTTTAATCTTATTTTAATATCTGTAAAAATTAAAATTGCAAAACAAACAATTAAAGTAAAACAAAATTCTGGGCTTTGGACTAAAGTAAGTGGTAAGTGTTCATTAATTACACTTGTACTATTTCCAATAAAAGTCTTATATAAATAAGTATAAGGTGTACTAGCTCCAGTAGGAGTAAGTAGTCCTGTAAATATAGCAATTAAAAAAATCAAAAGTAAATATTTCACATTATCTATTTTTTTTATCTCCAACTTGTATGGATTTTTCTTTGATTTTTCTCTTATTATATTATTTTTCTCTATCTTTTCATTAAGTTCATCAATCTTTTCATTTTTACCTATGAACTTATAAAATAAAATCTTCATCTTAATAATAGTATTAAAACTAAATAAATTAGAAGAAAGTAAATATTCGGCAAAATATGGTAAAAACAAAACAAAATAAAATGGCCATACAGCTAAATGTAAATTAGCAATTAAAATAGGTATTACTAATAATACCAGTCCATATTTTAATTTTTTTGACTCCAAAAATTTCTCTATAAAATAAATAGTAAGAACAAACAAAATAAAAGTTACTAATTGTGCTCTAACTGCCAAATACGGCTTCATAACATACATAGCAATTAAAGTAAAAATAAGGGAAAGTCCAGGGTTTTTAGAAAATTTACTAGACGTGAAATAAATAGACAATCCTAAAATAGAAGCCAAAACTAATGTAGAAGCATACAATCCGTTCCATCCAAACAAATTATAAACATTATAAATCCCCAAATCATACAACCAATGTGGAAAAGTATAACTTAAATCATGCCAAGAAAAAGGATCTTCAGTTAAATTTCCGAATACCATTTTCTGTAATATACTCACCAATTCTTATAGTATAAAAAGTATCATTTTGAAGCTCTTTAGGCGAAATTGCTATACAAAAAATAACTATACAAATTACAGCCAATATATGAAACTTAAGCTTTACTTTATCCATTAGATTCTAACTCCCAACACTTTTATTTTACAAGATAAATTATATCAAAATACAAAAAACTATGCAACAAAAAAATTGCATTATAATACTGCACAATTGGTACATCTCATTGCGCATGTTTTATTTTCTCTTTTTTATATTTAAAACACTTTTTCCGCTTCTCAGTTTTTCTCAAAATCTCTCCTACAATAAACTTTCCTTTTCCCCTAATTGTAATTATATCACTTATATTTACTAATTTTGATGATTTTAACACTAATTCAGAATTTATAAAAACTCTTTGACTTTCTATAATTTCATTTGCTCTATTTCTTGAAACTCTAGCAATCTCTGAAACAAAATTATCAATTCTCATTGATGGCAAAATAATAGAAAATTCTTCATATTCATCTTCCTTACTCACTATTTCAGATATATCTTTTATTTCAAAATTACATTTTCTAAATCTTTTTAGAGACATTAATCCATTTATTAAATACTGAATATTATCTTCAAAAGTTATTATATCAGCACCTTCTTTATAAACAATAATATCTCCAAATTTCTCTCTTTCTAAACCTAACTTCATAATACCACTTAAATAAACTCTATGTTCATACTCACCTATTAAATCATTAGGAAGAGTTATACTTATAACTTTTAATAAATTATAAAAATATTTTTTAGCAATATCTTTTTCAATTTTATCTGGATAAAATAACAATATCTCTCTTTCAGCACCATCATATCCACCAAAAATAATATAATCATTTTTTATCTCTTTTAATAAAATACTTTTTTGATACATATCTAAAAAATCTGTATAAGTAATTTTATTTTTTATTTTACAAAGCTTTTCCTTATCCCTCATTTTAGCAATAAGTAATTTACTAGCTTCTAATTGTTTATTTTCACTTTGCATTTTTTACCAACTTTCTCTTTTATAAACCAAACAGGACACCCTCAAAAAATCTCATCCTTTTTCCTGATTTTTGTATAAACTTTTTGAAGATGTCCTCTTTAGTATAATATTAGCTTTAATTATCAATATTTTCTTCTTGATTTATTTCTTCTTTTATCTTTAAAATTTCTTCCATAGATAATTCAGAAACTTTTTCAATATCTTCTAATGGCATTTTTATTTTTAACAATTTCTTTATCATTCTTTTCTGTGCAATTTTTATCCCATCGGTACGTCCTTCTTCTCTTGCATCACTTATTCCACTATCATAATCCATTGCCCACTTTTCTCTTAATTCTGCTAATCTTTCTAATTCCTCATCTCCTGTTAAATAATCCATCTCTACTCTAGCCTTTTCTATTGTCTTATTCTTCTTCTCTGCCATTTCTATTAACCCCCTATCTTTATCATCTATGAACGCTAGCCACTGATTTAGCTTTTCGTTCATATCCGGTTTTGCCTTCCTAAATTTCGGTAATTCTATGAAATACCACTTTACACCTTCTACTGCTTCATATTCTCTATGTTCTTTTAATACTGTTACTGTTTCTGATATATATTCTTCATAAGGTAACATTTTATAATTTAATATATTTATCATTATTACCTGTTTTATATCTTTATATTTGGTTCCTACTTTTGTTTCTCTTGACATTGTTTTTGCTGCATACACTAAACTTCTTTTTTCTATATTTTTTTCATTCTTAATCTGCAGCTCTATATTCACTATTATTCCATCATTCAGTGTTGCTTGCAAGTCTAGTCTTCCACCTTTTTCTTCATTCTTTAGTTTTTCTAAATTTACCTCTTCCCTAATTTCTATTTTTTCTATATCTATCTTTAAAATAGCTTCTAAAAAATCAATTAGGAATTCTTCATTACCTTTTTTAGCAAAAAAATAATTTAAACGTATTGTAGGGGCAGGGCTTGTCTCTGCCCTTTTCTTTCGTCTTTTTCTTAATCTTTTGGGCGGACGCAAGGCCCGCCCCTACATTCTTTTCTTTACAAGATTATTGATATTTTTATATTTTATTTTTGCACGAAAAATTAACTTACCACCTCCTATTTGATTTTTTAATTTTGTTTTTGATTTTCTTTTAGAAAAAAAATTAGGAATTAAAAATCCTTTGATTTAAAATACACTTATATATAACCACTTTTTCTTACTATTGTCAATAAAAAATTAAAAAAATCTATGCACATTTTTATCGAGCATAGATTTTTTTAATTGTATATACGTGCGATTAAAATCGCCCCTACAAGTCAAAATGCATTTCTTATTTTAAATAAAGCACAACGCGAAAGCCAACGTCAATGAGATAGTTACTCGAAGGAAAATTACCATGTGCACATACTGCAGGGGTGCTAGTTCCGCTGTTATGGAAGCTACCGGCCACGCGGAACAGCGAACATATTAGTTTTAGTTTCATTTATGTTATGTGCAGTTGTCCATTCCCACATATTTCCTGCCATATCATATATATTATAATTTTTAAAATCTTCACTTGCTCCTGTTTCTAGTTCTATTCTATTTGTGCCTCCGGGGTTCAAGTTTACTTTTCCATTATTGTAATCTGAAGCATAGCCCCATGAACTGACATATTCATGCTGTGCCCATAACCCTTCTATAGCATTATAATTTGTAGTTTTATTATCTTTATAATTTCCCCAATTACTTGAATTTGTTATACTTTTACTTTCATCTCGACCATTAAATATTCCATCACATATATGATTCCATGCTCCAGAATCTATTAAGTAACTTCCTACACTACTACTTCCTGCATACATATTTTCTGCCACAAGTTTTGCATTTGGCTGTGTTATAAAGTTCCAAGCTTGTACTCCTTTTTTACTTACTGGTGACAAGCTTTTTATTTTATTAGTCTCTCCAATATTTCCTCTTCCATCAATTGTATATGTTAAATTTTCCTTTTCATCAGGTAATACATAAAAACCAGTAGCCTCTTTCGGAATTCCAGCTTCATATCTTGCTACATAAAATCCTTTATATTTTACTATACTTGTCTTTGCTACATCTGTTTGTTTTTCCTTTATCCAATCTTCTGTTGGAAGAACATTTTCTCCTGTATATTGTTTATCTAGTATATTTTTGTCATCAGTCGAATAATCATCACTCCACCCTTTTCCATCAGTTCCACCATTTGATACATATGCATCATTATGACTCCAATTTTTATCTATTACCATATCTTGTGCTTCTTTATATTTTTCATCAGTAATGTCTTCCCATGGTATCCAAACAAACTCATTTCCTTCTGAATCTGTTATAACTAATCCATCTTCTACCTTATTTTCCCCATCTATCCTTGTTGGTGCAAATCCTGCTGGTATAGTTATCCCTTCATAAGTTGTATTTTCCATATTCATTGCAGCCTCTGCCCTTGCAAGCTCCCTTTTCTCATTCTCTTCTGCTATTTCAGTCGCACTCTTAGCTTCTTTTGCTCTAGTTAAAATTCCATTATCACCAACCACCATAGCAATCGTCACACCAGCCAAAATCAACAAAACAATAATAGTAATAACCAGCGCAATCAATGTAATAGCAGATTCTCCTCTAACAAATCTTGTAGGGGCGGGACTTGTGTCCGCCCTTCTGCCTGCTCCTACACCTTTTGCAATAAATTTATTCTTATGTTTCATTTCTTTCCTCCTTGTTCATATATATTTTTTTATACAATACACCAGCGCGAAGGGATTTCCATCTATTTTTCAAGGTTGTTTGCTGTGGGGACCGATGAGGGCTGTTTAATGC
>CANQZP010000002.1 GCA_947628395.1 uncultured Clostridia bacterium | reverse complement strand
CGTCACTACAAAGCCTCACCCTATACATTCCCGCCCCTACAGATTTAGATGAAGATGGAAAGACGGAATTATTCAACAGTAACTGATTTGGCTAGATTTCTTGGTTTATCCACATCTAATCCTTTTTCTTTTGAAATGTAATATGAAAATAGTTGAAGTGGAATGATAGATAAAATAGGAGAGAGTAGAGTATTTATTTTAGGAATTTTTATAACATTATCAAAATCATTATCAACATTTTGGTTTGTTATAATAAATGTTTTAGCACCTCTAGTTATAACTTCTTGGAGATTACTAATTGTCTTTTTTGATAAATGACTATCTGTTAAAATTCCAACAACAGTAACATCATTTTCAATAAGTGCAATAGGTCCGTGTTTTAACTCTCCAGCAGGATAAGCTTCAGAATGAATATATGAAATTTCTTTTAATTTTAAAGAAGCTTCTCTTGCTACAGTATAATCAATACCTCTTCCTAAAAAGAACATATCTTTTTCTTTATAAACTTTTTTTGCAAAATCTTTAATATCATCAGTATTTTTTAATACTTCTTTAACTAAAGAAGGAAGTTCTAAAATAGATTTTTTCAATTTTAATAATTTATCAGAATTTATTTCTAAAATCTCAGCAAAATAAATTGCTAAAATTGCAAGTAGTACAACTTGAGCAGTATATGCTTTAGTAGAAGCAACTGCTATTTCAGGTCCTGCATGTGTATAAATACTATAATCAGCTTCTCTAGTAATTGAGCTACCTACAACATTTGTAATAGCTATAGTTGTAGCTCCTTTAGATTTAGACAATTTCAAAGCAGCAATAGTATCAGCAGTCTCACCAGATTGACTAATAAAAATTACTAAAGTTTTTTCATCAATAATAGGATTCCTGTAACGAAATTCTGAAGCAATATCAACTTCAGTAGGAATACCACAAATATCTTCTAATACTACTTTACCACAAAGGCCAGCATGCATAGCTGTTCCACAAGCTACAATATAAATTTTATTTATAGATTTTAAAAACCTTTTTGTAAAATCTATGTTTTCAATATAACATTTGCTATCTAAAGAAATTCTAGAACCAATAGTTTCTCTAATAGAATTTGGTTGTTCATAAATTTCTTTAAGCATAAAATCTTCATATCCATCTTTTTCAGCTGATGAAGAATTCCAATCAATATTAACTGCCTTTTTATTTATTTTATTTAAGTTACTATCGTAAAAATTAGCAGTTTTTGAAGTTAGAATTCCAAACTCATCATCATTTAAAATATAAAAATCTTTAGTATATGAAAGAATAGCTGGAATATCAGAGCTTATATAATTTTCTGAGTCACCTTTTCCAATAACTAATGGGCTATCATGCCTTACGACAATTATTTCAGTTGGATTGAATTTTGACAAAATTTCTAAAGCAAAACTTCCTTTTAATTCACTGCAGGCTTTTGTAACTGCTCTTAAAAATTTTAAACTATCATCATTTAAATCATTAGAGTAATAGTAATGTATCAAATTAGGAATAATTTCAGTATCTGTTTCAGAATAAAACTTATAATCTTTATTAGTTAAAAATTTTTTTAGTTCAATATAATTTTCAATAATTCCATTATGAACTACAGCAAAGCTTTTACTGTTATCAAAATGAGGATGAGAATTTTCTTTAGAAGGTTTCCCATGAGTAGCCCATCTAGTATGAGCTATACCAATAGTTCCTTTTAAATTTTTTATATCTTCTATTGATTCTAAAGTAGATACTCTACCTTTAGATTTTACAACTTCAATCTTATCATCTTCAATAGTAGCAATACCTGCAGAATCGTAACCTCTATATTCTAATCTCGAAAGACCATTAATTAATATAGGTTTTGCATTTTTCTTACCTATATAACCTACAATACCACACATAATTCCTCCATAAAAAATAAATTTATATTATTATATGTAAAAACGGAAAAAAGTCAAACAAATATTGAAAAAAAATCCATTTTATGATAGAATGCAAGTGTAAAAAGGGGTGAGGGTTGAAAAATAATTACAATTTTGGCGTTGTCAAACTTCATTTGAAATTTAATCAACGTACATAAGTACGCCTCATAAATTTCAAACTCGTTTTCCTAGCCAAAATTTAATTCTTTTCCAACCAATTTGTGCCTGGAAAGGGATGTGATTAAATATGAACAAATTTATTCAAATCAAAAACAGAAAAATAGGTAAAGATTATGATCCAGTTGTAATAGCAGAAATTGCCACAAATCACTATGGAAATTTACAAATTGCTAAACAAATTGTAGATGAAGCACATAAAGCAGGAATAGAAATTATTAAACACCAAACTCATATTCCAGAAAAGGAATTAAGCCCACTTGCAAAAGATATACAAATAGAAAGCGTAAATAGTAATTTGTATGATTGGATTATGAAATGTTCATTAGATGAAAAAGACGAAATTGCTTTAAAAGATTATGTAGAAAGCAAAGGAATGATATTCATCTCCGCACCTTTTTCCTTTGAGGCTGTAGATAGATTAGAGAAAATGGATATTCCAGCATATAGAATAAGTTCAACTCAAATGAATAACTTTCCTCTAGTTGAATATATAGCTAGTAAGAGAAAACCAATTTTATTATCAACAGGTATGAATAATATAGAAACTATACGAGAAGCTGTTGAGGTAATTAAAAGATATCATGAAGATTATGTAATTATGCACTGTACAAATATATATCCAACACCAGCTGATAAAATTAGATTACATGCTATAGAGGAACTTCAAGAAGCATTTCCAAATAATATTTTTGGATTATCAGACCACTCTGTAAATAATAATTCTTGTTATGCTGCTATGACTATGGGAGTTTCTATAGTTGAAAAACATTTTACAGATACAAGAGATAGAATAGATCAAGATGTAGAATGGTCTATGACTAGACAGGAGTGTAGTGAACTTATAAGTTTTGCAAAACAGATTAATGATATGAAAAAAGGGGACAAAGTTCCACTAGAAGAAGAAAAAGAGCAAATGGAAATGTATTTTAATACTATAGTTACAAAAAGAAAAATTAGAAAAGGTTCTGCCATCACAAAAGAAGATATAACAACTAAAAGCCCTAATAAATTAGGAATAAAAGCTCAAGATATGTATAGAGTTCTTTGGAAAAAAGCAAAAAGAGATTTAGAGCCAAATTATCATTTAGAGTGGGAAGATATTGACATGGATTAAAGCTTAAGTATATAATAAATTTAAATTAGTAAAAGGAGAAGAAAAAAATGAAAAAATTTAAAAGTGAAGCAGGTGCGTTAATGTTAATTACTATGATATTGGCAATATTAGGAATAGGAGTAGGAGTTTCAGTATATAATAGTCACAGTATATTAGACAAAGCCAAAAGTGCGCAAAATTTATTGAATTCATATAACTCATATAATTCTAATAGTATTTATAATAGTTATTATGACGATGATGATGATTATGATTACGATTATGACGATTATAATACTAATTCATGGGATTATTAATATTATAGTAAAATTAGATATAGGCTAGCTAAAAACAGCTAGCCTAAAATTTTAGGAGAAGCGTTATGTTTGATATAGAGACAGAACTAAAGAAACTACCTGATAAATCAGGTGTTTATATAATGAAAGATAAAGATGATAATATTATATATGTAGGTAAAGCTATTTCTTTAAAAAGAAGAGTAAAACAATATTTCAGAAAAAATAATAAAACTAAAAGAATAGAAAATATGGTTTCTTTAGTTGATCATTTTGAATATATAGTTACAGATAATGAAGCGGAGGCTTTAATATTAGAATGTAATCTTATTAAGACTAATAGACCAAAGTTTAATGTTTTACTAAAAGATGATAAAACTTATCCATATATTAGAATTGGATTAAAAGAGGATTATCCGAGTATTTATATAACTAGAAGGATTCAAAATGATGGAGCAAAATATTTCGGACCTTATGCAAACCCTGGAGCAGCAAAAGAGATGTTAAATATTATAAAAGAAAAGTTTCAAGTAAGACAATGTAGAAACTTTAAATCAAAAGATAGAGCTTGTTTAAACTATCATATCAAAAAATGCTTAGCACCGTGTATGGGATATGTTTCAAAAGAAGAATATAGAAATCAGATAAATCAAATTATGATGTTGCTAGAAGGAAAAACAGATAAAATATTAAAAGAAATTGAAAATGAGATGATAGATGCATCAAACAAATTAGAGTTTGAAAAAGCAGCAAATTTAAGAGATAGAAAACTTTCAATCGAAAGATTATCAGAAAAACAAAAGGTTTCAAATATATCTGAAAATAATATAGATGTAATAGGTTTATATAGAAATGATTTATCAGTATGTATAGAAGTATTTTTTGTAAGAAATAGTAAAATGATAGACAGAAGGCATTATTTTCTAGATAATTTAAAAGATATGGATAATAAAGAAATATTGTCTGGATTTATTAAACAGTTTTATTTAAATAGTTTAGATTTTCCAAATAAAATAATGATAAGAGAAGAGATTGATGATAAAGAAATAATTGAAAATTGGTTATCAGAGTCTGCCAAAAGAAAAGTAGAAATTAAAAATCCTCAAAAGGGTGAAAAACTTAGATTTGTAGAGATGGCTGAGAGAAATGCTAAAATTACTTTAGAAAATAAATCTAAAGATAAGTTTGAAATATTAAATGAATTAAAAGAAATTTTAAATTTAGATAGACTTCCTAGAAAAATAGAAAGTTTTGATATATCAAATATATCAGGTACTTTTATTGTAGCAGGAATGTGTGTAGCTCAAGATGGAATTATAAAAAAGAATTTATCCAGAAGATTTAAAATAAAAAATGTATTTGGACAAGATGATCCTAGATGTATGGAAGAAGTTGTAACAAGAAGATTAAAACATTCGATAGAAAATCCTAAAGGAGGCTTTGGAACTCTTCCAGATTTAATATTGGCAGATGGTGGAATAACTCAAATAAGAGCAATAAAAAATGCACTAAAAAAATACGATTTAGAAAACAAAATAATGGTATATGGAATGGTAAAAGATGATAAACATTCTACCAGAGCACTTATAAATGAAGAAAGAAATGAATTTACTATTTCTGAGAATTTATTTTTATTTATCACTAATCTTCAAAATGAAGTACATAATACAGCAATAGAGTATCATAGAAAATTAAGAGATAAAGAAATGACTAAATCAAAATTGGATGAAATAGAAGGAATAGGAGAAAAGAGAAAAACAGAGTTACTAAAAAAGTTCGGAACAGTAGATAATATAATAAATAGTGATATAGATGAATTAATTAAAATCCCTGGAATAACCAGAGAGATTGCAGAAAAAATTAAAGAGTTATAATGAAAACCCCAGAAAAATCTGGGGTTTTTTTAATCATTAAAAATAGTGATTAAATAGTTATTCTTTTTGAAATTTCATTATAAAACTGTTTTTGTAAATTTTCTGGTAAAGAATTGTACTTTAATAATAAACGCCGGTTATAGTCATTTATAAAAAAAGTACGATCAGTATTATTTAGCTTAGCGAGTTTAATAATATTCTCTACAAAATAATCATAGGCAGATATAAAGTCTTTAGCTCGAGATATTTCAGCTTCAAGTGATTTTATATTAGTCAAACTATCAGTATTTTGAATATAATTATAACCAATATAATCAATTGTAATTACTGAATTAGCATATAAAATCAAAAGTGGAATTACTGCCACATCCTCATAACACCTTAAATTAGGTATAAAAAAAGAATTTAATAATAATTCTCTTTTAAAGCAAAACAACCAATAAACTGCATATTTTTTACCAGGAACAGACCATAGATTAAGAACTTCTAAGCCACTTAGTAAGCTGTGATTTGGTTCTATATTATAGCGTTCATGATTTTTTCCTTTTTTATCGTTAATGATATTACATTGATATCTAATGACATCTATATTATTATCTATAACGAATGGTGATAGGGAAGATAGTAATTTAGAGTTATAGGTATCGTCAGAGTCAATAAATAAAACATAATCACCCTGAGCAAGTATAACGCCTCTTTTTCTTGTCATACCAACACCACTGTTTTCAAAAGAATAAACATGAAATCTAGAATCTTTACTGCAATATGAATATAGATATTGCAATGAATTATCTGTAGAACCATCGTTTATTAAAATGACTTCATAGTCTTCAAAGTCTTGTTCCAAAATGCTATCTAGACATTTGGTAATCCGATCTTCTGCATTATAAACAGGAACAATAATGGTGAATTTCATTAAATAACCTCCTTTAGTTAAAATCTTAAAGTAGGATAAATATAGCATTATAAAAAAATAAAGTCAATACAAATTGAAAATAATGTAGAAAAATGTCTAAAAAATATTGGCAAATAAAATATTGAATAAAATAATATTATATGATATACATAATTGTATAAATTATTTTAGGAGAAAATATGTTAGTAAATAAAGATATAATAGAAAAATTAAGTTTAGAAGAAAAAGCAAGCTTATGTGCTGGTAGTGATTATTGGACTACAAAAGATATTGAAAGAGTAGGTATTCCGAAAATAAAAATGTCTGATGGACCTCATGGACTTAGAGTTCAAAATAATAAAGCTGATAATTTAGGAATTAATGAAAGTGAAATTTCAATTTGTTTTCCATCATGTGCTACAGTAGCTAATAGCTGGGATTTGAATTTAATCTATAAAATGGGAAAAGCTTTAGGTGAAGAAGCTAATAGTGAAGGGGTTAATATTGTATTAGGGCCTGGTGTTAATATAAAAAGAAGTCCTCTTTGTGGTAGAAATTTTGAATATTTTTCTGAAGATCCATATTTAGCTGGGAAATTAGGAGAATATTATGTGAAGGGCATTCAAGAAGAGGGTGTTGGAGCTTGTGTAAAGCATTTTGCTGGTAATAATCAGGAAAATAGAAGAAGGACGATTGATTCTATTATAGATGAAAGAACATTAAGAGAAATTTATTTAAAGCCTTTTGAAATAATAGTTAAAAATTCTATGCCTTGGGCAGTTATGAGTGCGTATAATAAATTAAATGGAGATTATTGTACGGAAAATAATAAATTACTTGGAATTTTAAAGAGTGAATGGAAACATTGTGGAATTGTTATAACCGATTGGGGAGCAGAAAATGATAGAGTAAAAGGATTGATTGCTGGAAATGAATTAGAAATGCCAGGTAAAAGGGGAAATGGAAAAGAAGAAATAATAAATGCAGTAAAAAATGGTGAGTTAAAGGAAGAGATTCTAGATGAATCAATAGACAGATTATTGTCTGTAGTATTTAAAGCTAAGGAAAATGAAAAAAGAAATGCAGAATATGATAAAGAAAAACATCATGATTTAGCTAGAGTTATAGCTGAAAAATCTAGTGTATTATTAAAAAATGAAGGTAAAATATTACCTATAAAAGAAGGTGTAAAGTTAGCAATAATAGGTGATATGGCTAAAAATCCTAGATATCAAGGAGCTGGAAGTTCAACTATAAATCCATATAAATTAGAAAATGTATATGATGTTTTAGAAGAAAGAAATATAAAATTTGAATATTGTAGGGGATATGAAAGACTAGAAAGCAAGGATGATAAAAAATTATTAGAAGAAGCAATAGAAGTTGCTAAGAAAAATGATGTTGTAATTATTTTTGCTGGACTTACAGAAGAATATGAATCAGAAGGAATAGATAGAAATACAATTGATTTACCTAAAAATCAAAATGATTTAATAGAAGAAATTTCAAAAGTTAATAAAAATGTAATTGTAGTTTTATCACATGGTTCTAGTATTACAATGCCATGGAATAATAAGGTTCAGGCAATACTTACAGGGTATTTAGGCGGAGAAGCTGGTGCTAGTGCTATAGTAAATATTTTATATGGAAAGGTAAATCCAAGTGGTAAACTTTCTGAAACTTATTCAATTAAACTTGAAGATACTCCTTGCTATAATTATTTTCCTGGGAATGAAGTATATAGTGATTATAAAGAAGGAATATATGTAGGATATAGATATTATGATACATCAAAAGTAGATGTTTTATATCCTTTTGGATATGGACTAAGTTATACAGAATTTGAGTATTCAAATTTACAAGTAGAACAAAATAATACTGATATAGAATTGTCTTTTGATATAAAAAATACTGGAACAATGAATGGAGAAGAAATATCTCAAATCTATATATCAGAATTAGATTCTAAAGTTTTTAAACCAATAAAAGAATTAAAGAGTTTTGCAAAAACAGAAATAGAAGCTGGAAAAACTAAAAAGGTAAATATAAAGTTAGATAGAAAAGTTTTTGAATATTATAATATAGAAACGAATAAGTGGTCTGTAGAGTCTGGTAAATATAAAATTTTAATAGGACAGTCTGTTAAAGATATAGTTTTGGAAAAAGAAATTACAATAAAGTCAGATGATGAAAATATCGAAAAAATTGTTTCAGATAAGTATTATTCGGGAAAAATTAAAGATATAACTGATGAAGAATTTGAGAATTTATTAGGAAGAAAATTGCCAAATAAAAAAATCAATAAGAAAGATTTTTCAGAAGAAAATACAATAGAGCAAATGAAAAATACTTTTTTAGGTGGAATTGTATATAGAAAAAATATTAAAAAAATGAAAAAATTAATAAAAGAAAAGAATATAAATAAAGCTATTAAAGTTATGATGGATATACAAAAACCTGTTAAAAAGTTTTATGAGAAAAAAAGTAGTAAATATAATGAGGGAAAAATAAAAGGTTTTATCGAAATAAATAAAGGGAATACTTTCAAGGGAATAAAAATGATAATAAAGTCTAAAAAAGATTAAAAGGTAGTTTGTTTTAAACTACCTTTTAATTCGCGTTAGATGAATTTATTTAGCGAATAGACTGTTTAAGAAATTCAATAGCTCCAACTGCGCTAGAATAACATCCAAATTTAGATGTTGTTATTGTTAGATTTTCCAGTAACTGCTTATGCACTTTGTTATTTACAAAGTCTAAAGCGTTTTCCAAGAAATTATCATACTCAAAAGCTTCACCGGTCAAATAAATGACATCAGGATTTAGCATGTTTATAACATTAGCCATTAACATACCAAAGTTTCTTGCAAAAGATCTAATGATTGTTGTATGCATTTTTGTAGGCATTTTGTTTAGTATTTCTTTTAACTTGTAAGCACTACAGAAGTGAAAAGCATCTTTTTTTGGAGTAAAAAAAGAATTATTGATTTCACCATTAAGGCCATTAGCGCCTGAAAAAGTGTGACCATTAATAACTATTCCGGAACTTATTGTATTTCCATTAACAATTGAAACTAAAACCTTAGAATTAGGATATTCTAAAATTCCAGCAAGTGCTACAGCATCAGTTCTATTTATAAAATAGACTGGAGAATAGAGATACATAAAGTAATTTTGGGAAAGTCCTATTAAATCACTGCCTATAGATGACAAGTCAATAGAAGTTCCATTTTTACTCATACCTGGAAAAGCAATTCCAATTCCTGATACAAATTGTAAATCAGTTTCGCGAATGAATTTAAAAATTTCGCCAATTAATTCTTGACGCGAATTTGGAGTTGGAATACTCCGCTTATTTTCACCAATAATCATTTTGGTGTTGGTAGAGTCAATGTCAATACCAAGATAATTTCCCATAAGAATTAGCCTCCTTACATATATAAAATTTTGTGTAAATATTTTACCATGCTAAAAAAAAAAATACAATGATTAATAAATTTAATTTTAATAAATATAACTATAAAATACTTGAAATAAAAGAAGAAAGTTGTTGAAAAAGCTTGTACGATTGTGGTAAAATATAGTAATAAAAATTCCTTTTGTGAATATAAATTATTATAGGTTCATAAATAGGAGGAGTTTTTATGAAAAAAAATAGTTTTTTAAAGTATACATTATTTTTTACAGGTGTACTTATAACAATAAATTTAGGTTTAATAGCTAGTTTTTATACTTTACTTACTAGACTTTAAAATAAAAGGAGAAATATGAAAGTAGCAGATAATTGGAAAGATTATGAAATATTAGATATGGCAAATGGCGAAAAGCTTGAAAGATGGGGAGATTTTATATTGTTAAGACCTGATCCACAAATAATTTGGAAAGAGAAATCTTTTAAAGAAAAGTGGGGACAAGCAAATGCTAGATATAATCGTAGCAATAAAGGGGGAGGTTCTTGGGAATATAAAAAAAGACTTCCTGAAAGTTGGCAAATTAAATATAAAAATTTAAAATTTAATATAAAACCTATGGGATTTAAACACACAGGTTTATTTCCTGAGCAAGCTGTTAATTGGGATTGGATGATAGATAAAATAAAAAATGAAAATAGAGAAATTAAGGTATTAAATTTATTTGCATATACAGGTGGAGCAACTGTAGCTTGTCTTTCTGCAGGTGCAAGTGTATGCCATGTAGATAGTTCAAAAGGAATGACTCTTTGGGCAAAAGAGAATGTAGAATCATCAGGACTTAAAGATAGACCAGTAAGATTTATAGTTGATGATGTTATAAAATTTGTACAAAGAGAAATAAGAAGAGGAAACAAATATGATGCAATAGTAATGGATCCTCCATCTTATGGTAGAGGAAAAAATGGAGAAGTATGGCAATTTGAAGAAAATATTTTTGATTTAGTTAACCTATGTACAGAGGTTTTATCAGATAATCCACTTTTCTTTTTGATAAATTCATATACTACTGGAATTTCATCTAAAGTTCTTGAAAATATATTAAATTTGAATATGAAAAAATATAAAGGAAAAATTACATCAGGAGAAATAGGACTTCCAATGAAAAATTCTAATTTGGTACTTCCTTGTGGAATATATGGAAGATGGGAGAAATAGATGTTAAAAGTATTGTACGAAGATAATCATGTAATAGTAGTAGAAAAACCTGTAAATATACCGTCTCAAGGAGACAAAACTGGTGATATAGATATGCTAACAATAATAAAACAATATCTAAAAGAAAAATATAATAAACCAGGTGATGTATATTTAGGATTAGTTCATAGATTAGATAGACCGACTCGGTGGAGTAATGGTATTTGCTAAAACTTCAAAAGCTGCTTCAAGATTAAGCCAGCAGGTAAGAGAAAAAATATTTGAAAAAGAATATTTAGTTATTATAGATGGAAAAATGGAAAAAGATACTGGAACGTTTGAAGACTATCTATTAAAAAATGAAAAAAAGAATTTAAGCAGAGTTGTTGAAGAAGGTACAAAAAATTCTAAGAAAGCAATTTTAGATTATACAGTGGAAAAATATAGTGAAGAAATTAATTTATCAGTTGTAAAAGTAAAATTACATACTGGTAGACATCATCAAATAAGAGTTCAATTTGCAAGTAGAAATCATAGTGTATATGGTGATCAAAAATATGGAACAAGAGGACGTTCAAAGCAATTATGTTTATGGGCATACAAATTATCTTTTTTGCATCCAATAACAAAAGAAAAATTGGAATTTGAAGATTTTCCAGAAAAAACAGGAAGTTGGAAAATCTTATGTGATTAAAAAATATGGGCGATTAACATTCGCCCATTCTTAATATATTTCTAATTGTTGAGTAAAAAATTTTTTATTTACAAATGTATTAAGGGTAACATTTTTATATTTTTTTAAGATTTTCTTTACTTTTGAAAGTCCAATACCAGTATTTCCTTTTTTTGTAGAATAATTTTTTTCATAAATCTTTTCAATATTGATTTTTGAGTCAGAATAGGAATTTTCAATAACAAGTAAATCTCTAGAATATGTCATATCTTTTCTAATAATAATATTAATTATCTTATCATTACTGTTTTTGGCAGCCTCAATACTATTATCTAAAAAAATACCTAAAATACGAGTAAATTCATAAATATTCATTTTTATATTTTTAAAATCATAAAAAATCTCAACATTAAAATTAATTCCTAACTTTTCTGCTTTTTTATGTTTTTCACAAATAAGTGCAAGAACAGGTGGACTATTAATAATATTACTGTTAAAAACAGTTAAAATATTAAATTTATTATAGTCTTTTAATAAGCTAGAATAATATTTATTCAAGCCATCTAAATCTTCTGTATACAAATATCCACCAATTGCTTGAAGAATATTTGCAAAATCATGTTTAAATTCTCTTAATTGATCATATGAATTTGATAATGAAGAATAAGATTCATTTAAAGATGTAAAATTTTCTTCTAAATTTTTAAACTCAAAAATTTTTCTTAGATATAAAATTCCTATGAGAATAAAAAAAATAGCAAAAGTAATATATAACAAATTAATCATCTTTAGTTCCTTTCTAAAACAAATTTCCAAAATAAGGTAAATACAAATATAATCTAAAATAAATAAGATGTCAAGTAAAATTAAAAAATAAATATAATATAATTTAATAGCATAAAATTAAAAGACAAAAATACCTTTTAATATAAAAGTTTAGGAGGTGTTTATGAATAAAAGAATTATATTGGTATTAACTATGGTTGTTTCTTTAGGTGTTTATTTTGTAGCAAGTTCAGTAAGGGCAAATGATGGAGCTTTAAGTACGAAAAAAATTGGCTGGGGAATAAAAAGAGCAGAAAATCATGAGCAACCAGATTTAGGAGCAGAAAATAAAAGCTTAATTGATAAATATAATGGGTTAGCTATGGGAAATAAAGATTCTAAAAAAGTATATTTAACTTTTGATATGGGATATGAAGCTGGATATACTGAAAGCATATTAGATACTTTGAAAGAAAATAATGTAACAGCAACATTTTTTATTACTGCACATTATTTAAATACTGAGCCTGAATTAGTTCAAAGAATGATAGAAGAAGGTCATATAGTAGGAAATCATACAGTTAATCATAAAAGTATGCCTGATATTTCTGAAGATGAATTAAAAAATGAAATAATGAATCTACATACAGCAGTTTATGAAAAATTTGGATATGAAATGGTCTATGTAAGACCACCAAAAGGTGAATATAGTGAAAAGACTTTAGATTTTTGTAATAGTTTGAAGTATAAAACTGTAATGTGGTCTTTGGCGTATGATGATTGGGATGAGAGTAAACAGGGAAGAGAAGATTATGGAAAGAAGAAAGTTTTAGATAATATTCATAATGGAGCAATTATATTGCTTCATGCTACATCAAAGGATAATATGAATATTTTGGATTCTTGTATTAAGGAGATTAATAATATGGGGTATGAGTTTGCGAGTTTAGATGATTTTGAAAAATAAGTACAATAATATAATTGATTTTTCATAATCCTGCTGTTGCAAATTGAGTTTTTCAGACAGAGGGGACGGAGTTTTTGTCTAAGAATTGAAAATTCTTAGACAAAAACTCCGTCCCCATGTCTGAAATTTGAAAGACATATTTTTTTTATTGAAGAATATACATTAGAAAACAAGGAGATTAAAAATATGAAGAAGAGTAGAAAAGAAAAATTAAATCAGTTATTTGATATTCCTAAAGAAGTTGGTACTGATTTACCTAAATTAACTATGGTAGGTTTTGAAGAATTACTTATTGAAAATTATAAGGGAATTATAGAATATGAAGAATTTTTTATAAGAATATCTACTCATATAGGAAATATAAATATAAATGGGTTTGAACTTAATTTAAATCAAATGACAGAAGATGATATTTTAGTAACAGGAAAAATAGAAAATATAGATTTTGAATGTAGGTGATTTTGCTTGATATTAAAGATATTTCTATATTATATAATTGGATATATTAGAATAGAAGTTGAAGGTTTTTATATTGAAAGATTTATGAATACATGTATGAATAATAATATTTTTATATGGAACATAAAAAGAAATAGAGATACTACTATGTATTGTAATGTTGGAATAAATGATTTTAAGAATCTAAAAAAAATTTGCAAAATCACTAATTGTAAAATAAAAATAGAAAAGAAAAAAGGACTTCCGTTTAAAATAAATAAATACAAAAAGAGAAAAATTTTTATGTTCCTTTTGCTTTTTATTCTATGTAGTATTTTTATTCTTTCAAGGTTTGTTTGGAATATTGAAATTAAGGGAGATATAGATATAAATAAAGAAGAATTACTATCATCTTTAAAAGAAAGTGGACTAAATATTGGAATGTTAAAAAATAAAGTCGATACTCAAAAAATTATTGAAGAGATAAGACTAAAAAGAGATGATATAGCTTGGATTGGAATTGATATAAGTGGAACGAATGCAATAGTTGAAATAGTCCAGGCAAGTCCTAAACCTGAAATTCTAGATAAAAATGAATATTGTAATATTGTTTCAGACAAAACAGGAATAATTACAAAAATAAATATAACAAATGGAACTGCTGGAGTAAAAGTTGGAGATGCAGTAGAAGAAGGAACTATTTTAGCAAGGCGGATGGATGGAAGGAAAATATACGGGAATAAGATATGTTCATGCTACTGGAGAAATTCAGGCAAAGACTTGGTACACTAAGGAAAAAGAAGCTAAATACAAAGAAGAGGTAACTGAACGAACAGGTAAAGTAGAAGTAAAAAATTCTATAAAAATTAATAATTTTAAAATAAATTTTAATAAAAAGCTTTCAAAATTTAAATTATATGATACAATAAATGAGAATAAAAAATTAAAAATATTTAACAATTTTTATTTACCAATAGAATTCAAAAAGACAACAAATTATGAATTAAAAACAACAGAGAAAAATTACGATTTGGATACATTAAGAGAAAATACGATTACCAAATTAGAAGAGGAGATAAAAAATGACATTGAAGGAAAAGAAATTGTAAATAGGGATGTTGTAGTAGAAGAAAAAGAAGATGGGATAAAGGTTAAACTAATTTATGAAGTATTAGAGAATATAGGGGTAGAAGAAAAATTGGTATTGTAAGGAGTGTGTTTATTAAGTGGAAGAAAGAAGTTTAAAAGTTATCGAAACGAACAAAACATTTTTTGGAAAATTAACAAATACTTTATCTAAAATTTTAATACCAACTAAAATAGGAATAAATGGATTAGTAATTAACATGAAGAGAAATAATTTACTTAAAAACTATGAAGTTTATAGTAACTTTAATGAGAGTAATGAAGAGAAAAAGAAAAGTTTATTATCAAAATATGAAGAGGCATATTCACTATATTTAGAAGCTATTGATAAACATATAATGGATAGTGTCTATAAGAAAGTAAAAAATAATATTGCTACTGATTTTGAAAAAAATGCAATTAGTAGTTATTATACGATTACTAGTTTGAAGGAGAATGAATACATAGAATATAAATTTAGAAAACAAAAATATTTAGTAGAATTAGATTATGATTCTTTAAAAATTGCAGGAAAAGAGAAAATTTTAAAAAAATATACAGATTTTTATTTAACTAAAATGGATAGTTTTTATAAAGGAATACTTAAAAATTATTCTGTTCAATTGGCAGATAGTTTAAAAACTAATAGTTCAAAAAAGGATAAAATTTATGAAAATATTTTTTCTACTATTGAAGAATATGTACAAAAAATTCTACCTATAAAATTAGAAGATGAAAGCAAGAAAGAGATTTTTGATTCTATAAAAAATGAATATGATAAATATGAAAGATTTGAGGCTGGAAAACTTGATGAAAAAGATAAGATAGAAAAAAATATGATTCTTTTAGGAATGAGCAGAAAAATATTTACTCATAGTCTTCCACTAGTTGCAGCAGAGCAATGTTATGAAAAATTGATTCAAGATACTAGAAAATTAATTGTAAATTCAAAAAATAGCAAAAAACAATTACAAGCTTATGATATGTTAATAGAATTGTTTGAAGAATATAATATTAAATTGCTTTCTACAAAAGTTTATTGGGAAAAACCTGCTGAAAGAGAAAACTATAAAAATTTCTGGAATAGTTATGAAAGTGCAAAGTCTTTAAGACAAAAAGAGATTTTATTCTTAAAAAGAGAAATTAAGTTATTAGATAATAAAAACAAAGATATTATAAAATTTTATAAAGAAAAACTAGTTAGTTATAATGCTATGAGAGTGTTAAAGAATACGTGTTCTACAACTAATAATTTGATAAAAAGGAAATAGGGTTGAAAAATAATTACAATTTTGGCGTTGTCAAATTTCATTTGAAATTTAATCACCGTACAGAAAGTACGCCTCATAAATTTCAAACTCATTTTCCTAGCCAAAATTTAATTCTTTTCCAACCAGAGGAATTGGTAGTAAGTATGAAAGAAATATTAGAAATAGAATTTTTAGATATAGAAGAAAATAGTGAATATTATAATATAATAGAAAATGTTTTAAAAGAGTGTATGGTAGAAGAAAATTTACAGGATAAAAATTATTATGTAAGTATAATTTTGACTACACCTGACCAAATTCAAAAAATGAATAATGAATTTAGAAAAGTGAACAAGGCAACTGATGTATTATCATTTCCTATGTTTGAGAAAGATGAAATATATAATAAGCCAGAAGAAATACGAGAAACTTTGGGAGATATAGTTATTTCAATCGATAAAGTAAAAGAGCAAGCAAAAGAATATGAGCATTCTTTTGAAAGAGAATTATCTTATATGGTAGTACATGGATTTTATCATTTAATGGGTTATGATCACATTGAGCAAGAAGAAAGAAAAGAAATGAGATTAAAAGAAGAAAATATTTTAGGAAAACTAAATATTTTAAGATAACAAAAGAAAGGATGATTTAATATGTCAAAGAAAAAAGAAAAAAGTAGTAAAGCTTCAATAGTATTTTTAATTATATTATTGATAATTATTATGGGAGCGGGAGGATTTTTAGGTTATAGAATATATAATGCTAATAAAGAAGGTAAAGCTAGACCTGCTGTGGCTATGAATAATGGACAAGAGGTAGCCCAGCCTGAAGAAAAAAAGGTTCAAATATTTTCAGGTGATGATAGACCAATTGCGGTAATGATTGATAATCACAAAGATGCTTGGGCACAATATGGATTAAATGAAGCTTATATGGTATATGAAATTATCGTAGAAGGTTCAGAAACAAGGTTAATGCCAATATTTAAAGGAAAAGATGTAGACGTAATTGGACCTACTAGAAGTGCAAGACATTATTTCCTAGACTATGCTTTAGAAAATGATGCAATATATGCTCATATAGGTTGGAGTCCACAAGCTCAAAGGGATATTACATCATTGAAAGTAGAAAATATAAATGGGTTATATTATGATACAGGAAGGGCTAGAACAGATACATCAATATATTGGAGAAGTTCGAGCAAAGCTGCTCCTCATAACTGTTTAACAAGTACAAAAGGATTACTTCAAGTTGCTAACGAGAAAGGTTATTCTACAGTTTCTACAAAGAAAAGTGTATTAAATTATGTTGTAGATGAAGTCGATTTAGGAGAAACTGCAACTGTTGCAAATACTGTAAATATTCCTTTTTCAAGCTTACAAACTGTAAAATTTGAGTATAATGCAGATACAGCACGTTATACAAGATATGCAAGAGGAGTTTTACAAAAAGACGGAAATACAGATGAACCTCTTACTACTAAAAATATAATTGTAGAATTTGCTCAAAATTATACTTTAAATGATTCTGAAAATAAGGGAAGACAAGGTTTGTACAACATTAAAACTTTAGATGGATATTATATTACTAATGGAAAAGCTATTAAAATTACTTGTGAAAAAACTTCAAGAAGTGCACAAACTGTGTACAAAGATGAAGCTGGAAATGAGATAAATGTAAATGATGGAAATACTTATGTAGAGATTTGTCCATTAAATGCAAAGGTAACTTTTGAGTAAAAGAGGGAATATATGCAAGAGTTTAAATCAGGATTTGTTTCAGTAATTGGTAGAACAAATGTAGGAAAGTCAACATTATTAAATAATATAATAAAAGAAAAAGTTTCAATTACAGCGAATAAGCCACAAACGACTAGAATGGCGATTAAGGCTATTGCTAATAGAGAAAACTCACAAATAATTTTTATAGATACACCAGGAATTCACAAACCAAAGACTAAGCTTAGTGAAACTATGGTAGAAACTGCTTTTTCAAGTCTGAAAGATGTAGATGTTATTTTATTTTTGATAGAAGCTACATCAAAAGATGTTGGTAAAGGAGACAAGCTTTTATTAGAAAAGATAAAAGAAGCTAAGAAAAAAACTATATTAATTATAAATAAAATAGATTTAGTCAAAAAAGAAAGTTTATTAGAACTTATAGAAAAATATAAAGATGAATATGATTTTGAAGCAGTAATACCAATTAGTGCAACAGATGAAAAATATTCTGAAGTTGTATTAGATGAGATAGAAAAATTATTAAAGCCAGGACCAAAATATTATGAAGATGATGAATATACAGATCAAACTATGAGACAAATTGCAGAAGAGATAATTAGGGAAAAAGCTTTAAGATTATTAAATGAGGAAGTACCACATGGATTATATATTGAAGTAGAAAAATTTAATTTAAGGAAAAATAGTAAAAAGCAGGAAATATATGATATAGAGGCTTGTATATATTGTATAAAAAAATCTCATAAGGGAATAATTATTGGTAAAGAAGGAAGTATGCTTAAGAGAATTGGAAGCAGTAGTAGAATAGAACTTGAAAAAATGTTAAATACAAAAGTAAATTTGAAAATTTGGGTAAAAGTTAAAGAAGATTGGAACGAAAATACAAATATTCTAAAAAAATTCCAGTATAAATAGTAAAAAAATACAAAAGATAAATTCAGAATTTATTCTGGAAAGGGTGATTGATTATGATTAAAGAAATAGCATGGCAAACTTTTAAAAATACAGGAAATATAGATGTTTTTTTAGAACTTAAATCAATAGAAGAATTAGAAAAAAAATACAGGGGCGATTTTTAATCGCCCAATATTCATATATATATGTAGGTAAAAATTATGAAAACAATAAAAATAAATGGAATAATAATAGCAGAAAATAATTTAGGTGATCAAGATAAAATACTTACATTACTTACACCAAATTTAGGAAAGATTAGTTGTATAGGTAAAGGCGCTAAAAGACCGAAAAGCTTACTTATGGCGGGAACACAGTTACTATGTTTTGGAGAGTACATATTGTATAAAACAGGTGATATTTATAGTATTAATTCATGTGAACCAATTGAAGTGTTTTATAATATAAGAACTGATTTAGATAAGTTAAATTATGCTGCTCATATTACTAAAATAATAAGTGATGTTACTACTGAGAATCAAAATAATTATAATATATTAAAGTTATTTTTAAATACA
The DNA here is from genome assembly GCA_947628395.1 of uncultured Clostridia bacterium. GTDB lineage: Bacteria > Bacillota > Clostridia > TANB77 > CAG-508 > UMGS1994. The sequence continues at coordinate 41,689 of CANQZP010000002.1, read as the reverse complement.
TTATATGCAATTTCAGAAACAGACAAAAATTTAGATTTTATATTAGCAGTATTTAAAATGAGACTTTTAAAAATATTAGGTTTTGCTCCTAATATTTCTGAATGTGTAAATTGCAAAGAAAAAGAGATAAATCTTTTAAATCATTTTAGTATAAAAAATAATGGTTTTGAGTGTGAAAATTGTTCGAAACAAGATAAGAGCTCGCTAGAAATATCAGAAGGTAGCAGATATGCAATTATTTATTCTTGTATGGCTGATTCGAAAAAAATTTTTTCTTTTAATTTAAAAGAAAATGCACTTAAAGAATTAAAACTTGTGTCTGATATATATTTTAATGAAAAACTAGAAAAAGAATATAAGTTAGAAAAAATAATTTAAAGTAGAATGATTATTGGAATTATTTTTTAAAGGGTGCCTAAGATGGCACCCTTTTATAGGTTATTCACTGTCCGATATTAATAAGTCATAAAAGAAATCAAAAATAGTATTTTCGAGAGAAGAATGATCCTTCAAATTTTCGAAGATATCTTTGATATAGATATCAACAAGAGGATCATCTGGTTCGTCTACTAAAATGTAGCCGAGATCTTCAGCAATAAGGCTTATTTTGATTTTCAAGTTATTCTCTTTTGTTGGACAGCATTTGTTGCTGATACAACCTCTGCAACTAGCTATTTTATGGCAAAGAGTAGTATCTGATTTCAATAGTTCCTGAAGTTTCCAGTAGTTTGGAAAATCATTCCGTAAAGTTAAATCTACGTTAAGTTTTTTTAGCATTAAAATAACCTCCTAAATTAAACCTATATATATTTAGTTATAAAAATAATTTTACCATGAATTTACATAATTTGCAATACCTTGGGTATAAACAAATTAAATATTGTAAATGTATAAATAATCTGATATAATATGCAAAAATAAATTTGAAAGGAATAAAATAAAAAATGAATAATAAAGAATTAGCAGATTTAATATTTCCAGATGCAAAAGATATTTCATATTATGAAGAAAAATATCCAAAAAGAAATCTAAAAGAAGGAGCAGTAGTTACAAGATATGCTCCAAGTCCTACTGGAGTAATGCATATAGGTGGCTTATATCAAGCCTTGATTGCAAAGAAAATAGCTAATCAGACTGAAGGAGTTTTTTTTGTAAGAATAGAAGATACTGATCAAAAAAGAGAAATAGAAAATGGTGTATCTGAAATATTAAATTCCTTAGAAGATTATGGGCTATCTCCAGATGAAACTATAGATGAAAATGGAAATGATATAGGTGATTATGGTCCATATATCCAAAGTAAAAGAAAAGATATTTATCAAAGTTATGCAAAATATTTGATTTCAGAAGGAAAGGCATATCCTTGTTTTTGTACGACTGAAGATTTAAATGAAATAAGAGAAAATCAAGAAAAAGCAAAACAAAGAACAGGTTATTATGGAAAGTGGACAAAATGTAGAAATATGCCTATTGATATGGCAGCAGAAAAAATAAAGAATGGTGAAGAATATATTATAAGATTAAAATCACCAGGTAATGAAGAGAAAAAAATAAAACATAAGGATAGTATAAAAGGAAGTATAGAGTTTCCTGAAAATGATCAAGATATAGTTATTATAAAATCAGATGGACTTCCTACATATCATTTTGCTCATGCTATTGATGACCATCTTATGGGAACTACTCTAGTAATTCGTGGTGATGAGTGGGTGGCTTCAGTTCCACTTCATTTACAGTTATTTTACGTATTAGGAGTTAAACCACCAAAATATGCTCATATAGCACCTATTATGAAAGAAGAAAATGGAGCTAAAAGAAAATTAAGTAAAAGAAAAGATCCAGAAGCTGCTGTTAGTTTCTATAAAGAAGAAGGAATTCCAAAAGAAGCTGTATATGAATATTTAATGAATATTGCAAATTCTAACTTTGAAAGTTGGAGAAGGGCAAATAAAGATAAAGATGTTTCAGAATTTAAATTAGAACTTAATAAAATGGGTGTCAGTGGTGCTTTGTTTGATATGGTAAAATTACTTGACGTTTCTAAAACTGTTATATCAAAATTTACTGCTGAAGAAATTTATGATTATGTTTATAATTGGTCAAAAGAATATGATAAAGAATTATTTGATTTAATTTCAAATGATAAAGAGTATGCTTTAAAAATATTTGGAATTGAAAGAGGTAATATAAAACCTAGAAAAGATATTGCAAAATGGTCAGATGTAAAAGATTCTATTATTTATATGTATGATAATAAATTTTATGAATCAAAGACAGATTATGAATTCCAAAAGATAACAGATAAAGAAGAAATAAAGAAAATTGTTAATGAATATAGAGATAACTTTTTTGATATAAATGATGATAAACAAACTTGGTTTGATAGAATGAAAGATTTAGCTGAAAAATTGGGATATGCTAGAGAAGTAAAAGAATATAAAGCAAATCCTGAGAATTTTAAAGGTCATGTTGGAGATATTAGTACAGTTATAAGAGTTGTATTAACTGGAAGAGCAAATACACCAGATTTATATGAGATAATTCAAGTATTAGGTAAGGATAATGTTATTAAGAGATTAAACAATGATTAAAAATATTTATAATGAATTGCTACTTAGGAAGGATTGAGATTAAGTATGAGTAAAATAGATGAAAAAGAGGCAAGATTAAGAAATTTATGTGAAAAACATAACATTGAAATGCCTGACTTAGAAAAAATTATTAATGATTACCAAAAACCCGACTTATCTGCTTTTGAGATTTCAAAAAAATACAAATTAAAAAGTTCTGCAGAAGTGTATACAATCATAAATCGTTATAGATATATAACTTGTGATGAAACAAGAAAAAGGGTTAAAGTAAATGAGAATAATGAGAATGATGAACTAAAAAAAGAAGGAAGATTAATAAATTTAAAAAAGAAACATAAACTTACTGATAGTGATTTAAAAAATATGCTTATTGATTATCAAAATGGTGATAGTGCATTTAATATTTCTCGAAAATATAAATTAACTGGTTCTTCAGAAGCATACTCTGTTATAAAAAGTTATGCTAAAATAATGAATGAAAAGATTAGATTTAAGATAAGTAAATTAAGTTTGCAAAAGAAATTTAATGCCTATGAACTTTATAAAAAACAAAATTTTACTGTTCCAGATATTTCTAGGATTCTAGAAGAATCAGAAGAAGATGTAGAAAAGGATATTAAATTTTGTGACAAAGTATATTATACTACGATGAATTTAAAAGATAATAATGTAAGTAATGAAAAAATTGTTAAAATGTTTAAAGATAGAGATATAGAGATGACTGAAGAATTACTTTTGAAAATAAGTAGTATTTGTAAGAAAAAAGAAGAAAAGGTAAAATAGTTTATGGAATATAATATTGGAGATGTTGTAATTACAAAGAAGAATCATCCATGTGGGAGTAATAAATGGGAAATTACTAGAGTAGGAGTTGATTTTAAGCTCAAATGTTGCGGGTGTGGACATGTTATAATGCTTGAAAGACCAAAGGCTTTAAAAATGATAAAGAAAAAGTTGTAGAAAAATTAAACTTAAGTCTTATAGTTATTGACAAAATGCGCTTTTAAATATAAAATTACACTAGTATTTTTATGTTTAGGAGTGCTTTTTTTGGAACAAGAAGAATTAGTAGATATTTTATTAACTACATATAACAGTAATATCAATTTCTTAAAGAAACAAATAGATAGTATTTTAAATCAATCGTATAGAAATATTAAGTTATATATTAGTGATGATTGTTCATCTGAAAAAGAAGTAATAGATGTTCTAAAAGAATATCAAAAAAAAGATGATAGAATTTATTTGTTTTTTCAAGAAAAGAATTTAGGATTTAGTAAGAATTTTGAATTTTTACTTGGAGTATCTACTGCTGAATTTATTATGTTTTCAGATCATGATGATATATGGTATAGTAACAAAGTTCAAAAAAGCTTAGAGAAAATAAAAAATACAAAAGCAGATTTAGTTTATTGTGATGAAAAACAGGTAGATGAAACTGGAAAACTTCTAAATGAAAGTTATTTAAAATATAAGAATTTTCCAATTATTGAAGGAAAGGAAAATTTATTATGTTTTACTAGAAGTGTATCTTTAGGTTGTTCTCAAATAATTACTAAAAGCTTAAAAGAAAAACTTTTACCTTTTAAATCAGATGTTATTGCTCATGACTGGATTACAATGTTTGTTGCAAGTTTGAATAATGGAATTAGTTTTATTGAAGAACCACTTTTTGCTTATAGATTACATGGTGATAATATTTTTGGAGGAAGAAGTTTTAAGACTAATATTAAAAGGAATAAAAAAGGAAAAAAATACAAAGATTTTTTAGGGTATAGAAAAAATACTATAAAAAAAGCTTATTATAATGGTGCAAAGATGTGCTTAGCTTATACTAAAGAAGAAAAATATGAGAAAATTATAGATTATTATGAGAAAATAATGAATTCAAAATATATAAATTTAAATTTAAAAAAATATTTTGAGTTTTTAGGGTATAAAAATATGGGAAAAAGAGCTTTAAAAGAAATAATGTTATTTCATTTTCCTATATTATCGTATTTTGTGTATTTAGTTGCTTAAGAATAGAAAGGATAAAAATTATGGAATTTATAAAGACTTTATGGAAAAATAAGAAACTCGCCTGGAGGCTAGGTAGAAATGATTTTAGAAATAGATTTGCTAATACAAGTTTAGGAACAATTTGGGGATTTTTACAACAATTCATTTTTATGATTACTTATGTAATTGTATTTCAATATATTTTAAAAACGGGTAGTAGTGGAGAATATCCTTATGTAGTATGGTTTTTGCCTGGAATGTCTATGTGGCTATGTATGAATGATAGTATAATGAGTGCTAGTAATTCTATAAGAACATACAGCTATTTAGTAAAAAAAGTAGTTTTTCCAGTAGATATTATCCCGATTATATCAATAATATCATCTAGTTTTATATCTTTGTTTTTATTTGCAATTTCAATTGTAATATGTATGATGATGGGATTTATGCCTAAAGTTTTATTATTACTTTATATGCTTTTATGTTTATATTGTTTCATAATTGCATTTACAAGATTTACATCAGCAGTATCAACATTAGTTCCAGATTTCTCACAATTGCTTGCTATAGTAATGCAATTAATTTTCTGGTTTACACCAATAGTTTGGAATATGTCAATGCTTCAGAATCATCCTACAATACAAAGTATATTTAAGTGTAGTCCATTTAATTATTTAGTAACAGGATTTAGACAAGTATTTATCAATGAAAATATTGTAACAGATCATAATGGATTATTTACAATCATCTTTTGGGCAATAACATTATTCTTGTTTGTTTGGGGTAATTATATATTTAAAAAGAGCAAAAAGGATTTTGCAGATGTATTATAAAAAGGAGAAGTAAAATGGAGAAAATAAAGAAATTATTTACATCAGAAGCTGTTTCAATAGGTCACCCAGATCATGTATGTGATATGATTTCTGATAGTATATTAGATGAATGTTTAAAGCAAGATAAAAATTCAAGAGTAGCTTGTGAAACTATGGCCAAAGATGATTTTATAGTTTTAGCTGGAGAAATTTCAACAAATGCGGATGTAAATGTTGAAGAAATCGCTAAAAATACTATTAAATCAATAGGATATGAATATAAGCCTAGAGTTTTAAATTTAATTAGTAAACAATCACCAGATATTGCAATGGGTGTGGATATAGGCGGAGCTGGAGATCAAGGAATTATGTTTGGATATGCTAATAGTGAAACACCAGAATTTATGCCTCTTGCAATTACGGCTGCACATGATTTAGTAAAAACTGCAACTAAACTTCGTAAAAGTGGAGATTTCAAATGGGCAGGACCTGATATGAAATCACAAGTAACGATAGATTATTCAGAAAAAAATCCTAGAGTAGATACAATGCTTATGTCTATTCAACATAAAGAAGAATATAATGAAAAAGAATTTAAAGAGTATATAAAGACACAAATAATGGATAAAATAGCTAAAAAATATAATTTAAATACAGATTTTAAAGTCCTTATAAATCCAACTGGAAAATTTGTTATTGGTGGACCAGAAGGGGATGCAGGACTTACAGGAAGAAAAATTATAGTAGATACTTATGGAGGATATGCTCCACATGGTGGAGGAGCTTTTTCTGGAAAAGATCCAACAAAGGTAGATAGGTCAGCTGCATATATGGCTAGATATTTAGCAAAGAATATTGTAGCTTCAGGAATTGCTAAGGAATGTTTAATACAATTGTCTTATGCAATTGGAGTAGTACAACCTATATCAATATATGTGGATTGTAAAGGAACAAACGTTGTTAGTGATGATAAGATTATTCAAACTATATATGATAATTTTGATTTATCACCAAAAGGAATTATTGAAAAACTAGATTTAAGAAATCCTATTTATTCGCAAACTTGTAATGGTGGACATTTTGGAAGAAGATACATAGATGATGAAAATAAAATTGAATGTACATGGGAAAAGTTAGATAGTGTGGATATATTTAAAAAAATATAAAAAGGAGAATTAAGTTATGCCTAATAGGATAGAAAAAATTTTAAGTGAATTTACTAAAGGCGTAGAAAAAATACTAGGTGACAGATTAAAAAAAATTATATTATATGGTTCTTATGCTAGGGGAAACTATAGTAAAAATTCAGATATTGATATTATGATATTAACTGATTTATCTGATGAAGAAATTGTAAAATACAGAACAGAAATAGTTTATTTTATGTATGATATAGAGCTTGAGAACGATATAATAATATCACCCATAATAAAAAATATAGATAAGTTTAATTACTGGTTAGATACATTACCTTTTTATATGAATGTTCAAAAAGAAGGAGTGGTTCTACATGAATAAAAACTTTAATATGGCGTTATATAGATTAGAAAAAGCAAAAGAAGATTTAAAAGCTAGTGAGATAATGTATAGAGAGAATCTCTTGAAAGCTGCTAATAATAGAGCTTATTATTCAATCTTACATGCAATAAAAGCTGTATTGGCATTAGAAAGAGTGGATTTTAAAAGACATAAAGATGTTATAGGATATTTTAATAAGACATATGTAAAGACAGAAATATTTCCTAAAATGTTAGGAAGAAAAATAGGATTAGCTTCGACTACTAGAGAAGATAGTGACTATGATTATGATTTTGTCGCTAATGAAGAAGATACTAAAAATCAAATAAATACAGCAAAGGAACTAATTGATTTAGTTGAGAAATATTTGAATAGTAAAAAGGAATAGACTATGGAAAAACTAGAAAATTTTTTTCTAAATATATTAGATAAAATTAAACTAAAAAAATTAGCAGATATATATAGAAATCACAGAGAAGGTATGAGATACTTAATATTTGGAGGTTTAGCAACTCTCGTTAATATTCTAGTATTTATCATTTGCGCACGTTTGATTTTCTTAAATTTAACTGATGATTTAAGAGTAAATATAAGTAATGTTATAGCAATTATTATATCAATATTATTTGCATATATAACTAATAAATTATTTGTATTTGAAACTAAAACAGAATCAAAAAAAGATTTATTAAGAGAGTTTACTTCATTTATTAGTTGTAGAATAGTTACTGCAATTATGGATTTAGGACTTATGCAACTTACTGTTAATATATTAAATTGGAATGATATATTAATGAAAATACTAGTAAATATTTTAGTAATACTTGTAAATTTTATTTTTAGTAAACTTATAATTTTTAAAAAGAAAGAAGCTTAAAATATGGAAAAAATAGATATTTTACTTGCAACATATAATGGCGAAAAATATATAAAAGAACAAATAGATTCAATTTTAAGCCAAACTTATAAAGAATTTAATTTAATAATTTCAGATGATTGTTCTAAAGATAATACTAGAAAAATATTAGAACAGTATGAGAAAAAAGATAACAGAATAAAAGTATTTTTTCAAGAAAAAAACTTAGGATATGTAAAAAATTTTGAATTTTTATTAAGACAAGTGGAAAATAAAATTTATATGTTATCAGATCAAGATGATGTTTGGAATAAAGAAAAAATAGAAAAAACATATAATTACTTAAAACAAACTAATTCGGATTTAGTATTTACAGATTTAACTGTTGTAGATAAGAATTTAAAAGAAATTTATCCGTCTTTTAATAGATTAATGAAATATGATAAGAAATCTAATAAGTATGATGACTATAGATTAGAATACCTATATAATTGTGTAACAGGTTGTACATTAATGTCAAAAAAGGAATTCTTAAAAGATATTTTACCAATTCCAAGTGGTTCAAAATATGTAATACATGATTTTTGGATACCACTTATTGTATCAATGAAAGGGAAAGTAAAATATTTAGATGAGCCTTTAATAAAATATAGGCAACATGGAAATAATCAAGTAGGAGCAAAAACGAAAGGAAATGGATATAAAAAATTTGAAGATTTAAGAAATCATTTTATTGAAGTAAAAATATCAATTTTTGATACTTATGTAAAAAATGATATTTCTTTTCCTGAAAATTTAAAGAAGTTAAATATAAAATCACTAAAATATTTTGAAAATTTAAAAGAAAAGAAATATATAAATTTTAAAGGATGGAGCATTTATCATAGATTATATAAAAATGATAATTTATATTTTTACTTGAGTAACTTTTTGATTTTTAATATACCAATAATAGCTAAAATGGTATTTTATATTAGACTAAAACTGAAAGGAAATAAGGATGGAAAATAACGAAAAGGAAAACATTATAGAAATAAAAAATCTAGTAAAAGAATATAAAATGTTTGCAAGAAAGAAAGATAGACTTTTAGAAACTGTATTACCAGGCTATAAAAAACATACACCTTTCAGAGCAATGGATGAATTAAATTTAAATGTAAAAAAAGGTGAAGTTTTAGGAATATTAGGAAGAAATGGAGCTGGAAAATCTACACTTTTAAAAATGATAACAGGTGTAGTAATTCCAACAAGTGGAACTATAGAAACAAAGGGAAAAATTAGCTCACTCTTAGAACTTGGAACAGCTTTTAATATGGAGCTTACTGGTGAAGAAAACATTTATCAACATGGAGAGATTTTTGGACTTACAAAAAAAGAAATAGAAGAAAAAAAGCCAGAAATTATAGAATTTGCTGATATAGGAGATCATCTTTATCAACCAGTAAAAACATATTCATCGGGTATGTTTGCACGTTTAGCATTTGCTTGTGCAATTAATGTTGATCCAGATATTTTAATTGTTGATGAAGTTTTATCAGTAGGAGATATGGCTTTTCAATTGAAATGTTTTAAAAAATTTGAAGAATTTAAAAAGGCTGGAAAAACTATTCTTTTTGTTAGTCATAGTGTTTCTGATATTATTAGAAATTGTAATAGAGTTATTATAATTTCTGATGGAAAGAAGATATATGATGGTGATGTAAAAACTGGTGTTGACAAATATAAGAAGATGATAGTAGGACTAGATGATGATAAAAATGATGAAGAAGAACAAAAAAAGAAAAACAAGGAATTAGAAAGTAAAATAAATGCAGATAAATTGGAGAATTGGAGTAAATATTATAGTGGAAATGATGATTTGTTAACTTATGGAACAGGAGCAGCTAAAATAATAGATTATGGTATATTTGATTTAGAAAATAATCTTCAAACTACTATAAATAATAATGATGAATATATTATAAAAATGAAAGTACAATTTAATAAAAATATAGATGAACCAATATTTGCAGTTTCTATAAAGGATGTTAAAGGATTAGAACTTGCTGGTGCAAATACAAAAGTTTATAAAAAGAAAACAGGAAGTTATAAAAAAGGAGATATAGCGATTGTTGAATTTAAACAATCTATTCCATTAAATCCTGAAAAATATACAATATCTTTTGGTTGTACTAGATTTAATGAAAAAGGTGATTTAGAAGTTTTTGATAGAAAATATGATGCTATATTTTTAGAGATATTAGGATATAGAGATTGTTTAGGTTTATTAGATTTAAAAACAGAAATTGATATAAAATAGGAGAATGTTAATGAAAATAAATTACGATTTTTATACTGGAAAAGATGAATATTGTGATGGTGATATTGAAAAAGAAATCTTGAATTACATGGATGAGTATGACGAAAAAGATTTTACAAAAGTATTTGAGAAAGATATAAGATGGCCGGTTTTTTATCATTTAACATCACTAAGAAAAAATATTTTAAATTGGTATCCTTTTAAAGAAAATGCAGAAGTTTTAGAAATTGGAGCTGGAATGGGTGCAATTACAGGAATTCTTTGTGAAAAAGCAGGTAATGTTACTTCAGTAGAATTATCAAAACAAAGAGCTTCAGCAATAGCTAAGAGATGCAAAGATAAGGAAAATTTAGAAATAATAGTTGGGAATTTTAATGATATTAAATTTGATAAAAAATTCGATTATATAACTCTAATTGGAGTATTAGAATATGCTCCTTTATATACTAATACAGAAAATCCATTTTATGATTTTTTAACATATATAAAGTCATTATTAAAAGAAGATGGAAAGCTTTTGATAGCAATAGAAAATCAATTTGGAATAAAATATTTTTCGGGAGCAAATGAAGATCATACGGGTAAAAAATATGATGGAATATTAGGATATGAAAATAAAAATGGAATTCGTACTTTTGGAAGAGAAGAATTGAAAAATATTTTAAAAAATAGTGGTTTGGGATATACTAAATTTTACTATCCTGTGCCGGATTATAAATTACCACAGGAAATATTTTCTGATGAATATCAACCAATAGATAAAATATTAGATTATATGCCATATACGTCAAGTAATGAAATACTTGATTTTGACGAGAAAGAAGCATTAAAAGATATTGTAAAAAATAATATGTTTGGATTTTTTGCCAATTCATTTTTTGTAGAGTGTTCAGGAAAAGAAATAAAAACAGAGACAAATCTTAAAGATTATCAATTTGTTAAAATAGATAAATATATGGAAAAATTTTTTAATGGCAATTATAAGATAATAGATAATTATCAGAGTACAGAAAAAGAAATTAGGGAACTTGAAGAAGAAAATAAAAAATTAAAAAATGATTTAAATACAATTATAAACTCTAAGTCTTGGAGATATACTAAACCTTTTAGAAAATCTAAAAAATAATAAATTTGGAGGATTGCATGAAAAATGATAATCAAGAAAATTTAAAAGCATATATAAAAGAAAACATAATTGCATGGTATCCTTTTAAAAAAGGAAGTAAAATTTTACAAATAATTATTAATGATGAAGATATGTTTGAGTTTGCAAATAATCAAGATTACTACGTAAAAGTAGTAAATTTAAAACCTAATAACTGTTTTGTAAAATTAAAAAGCATAGAAATACAAGAAGAATTTGATTATATACTTCTTATAGGCTCTTATGAGTATAGTTCATTATTTTTTGAAACTAAAAATCCATATTCTGATTTATTATTGTATTTAAAAGGCAAATTAAAAGATGATGGAAAAATTATTTTAGCAATAAATAATAGATTTGGAATTAAGTATTTCTGTGGAGCAAAAAGTAAACATTATGATAAAATATTTGATTCTATAACAAATGACATTGATTTAAGTAAAAGTAATTTATTATCTAAAAATGAAATAATTCAAAATATAGAAAATGCTAAATTTGATAATTATAAATTCTATTATCCTGTACCAGATTATAGGATGGTAAATTCAATTTTTACAGATGATTTTTTACCTAAAGATTGTATGAGTAAGTTAGTATATCAATTATACTACAACAAAGATAGTATAATATTATATAATGAAATTCAAGCAATCAAGCAAATATGCAAAAGTGATTTGTTTGAAAAAATGTGTAATTCTTATTTAGTAGAAATTTCAAATGAAAAAATAGATAATGATATTAAATTTGTAAGTTATAATAATTTAAGAAAAGATGAATATACACTAATGCTTGTAATGCATGAAAATCAAGTTTTTAAATATGCAATAGATGAAAAAGGAAAAGAACATATAGAAAATATAAAAAGTTATATAAAGCAACTAAAAGAACTAGGTTTTAAAGTTCTAGAGAAAATTGAAGATGATACTATAATAAGTGATTTTATCGAATATGAAGAATTAGATAAAATAATAATAAATTTAATAAAAAGAAATGAAAAAGAAAAAGCTCTAGAAGAGATAACAAAATGGTACAAATATATATGTGAAAAAATTTCAACTAAAGATAATATGTTAGAAGACAATATATTCAAAAAGTTTAATATTGAAGTCGATACTGACTTATTACAAAAAATGAATATAACAAAATATGGATTTATTGACTTATGTTTTGAAAATGTATTTTTAGATTCTAATGATGAATATTTGCTTTATGATCAAGAATGGTACTTTGAAAATATACCAATAGAATTTATATTATATAGAGCTATAAATAATTTATATTGCTATAATGAAAATGATATTTCGAAATTTATTGACATTGACAAAATGCTTGAAAAATTTGAAATTATACAATATAAAGAAATTTTTAATAAATTAGAAAAAAATATTCAAGAAACAATTATAGATAAAAATAAAATCAATTATTATATTGATATAATTCCACCAATAGAAAAAATTGAGAATTTATATAAAAGAACAAATGATGCTTTAATATTAGAAGATATAAAATCGAACTTAGAAAAAGAAAATGCTGAATTATTACAAAACAATAGAGATATATCAGATAAATATAATAAACTAGAATTTGAGTATAATTCTTTAATTCAATCAAAAAGTTATAAAGTGATGAAAGCAATAAGAAAGGTATTGAAAGGAAAGTAATAAAGCAATAATGTCAAGTTATTTAAAAAAGATAAAAAATATATTCTTTTACCAAAAAGAAAAAAGAAGTTATAAAAGATGGATAAATAAAAATGAACCAGATAAACTTGAGCTAGAATATCAAAGAAAACACAGCTTTTCATATAACCCTAAAATTAGTATAATAGTGCCTATGTATAATACTAAGGAAATATATTTTAAACAATTAGTAGAATCACTAAAAAAACAAACTTATAATAATTGGGAATTGTGTATTGCTGATGGTAGTGATGAAAAACAACCATATTTAGAAGATATAAAAAATGATGAAAAAATAAAATATATTTACATAGGGGAAAATAAAGGAATATCAGAAAATACAAATAAAGCAATAGCATTAGCTACAGGAGACTATTATGGCTTTTTAGATCATGATGATATACTACCTGAGTTTTCATTATATGAAGTTGTTAAAGAAATCAATGAAAATAGAGATGCTGACTTTTTTTATAGTGATGAAGATAAAATTATTGATATGAAAAATTGTAGAGTAGATCCTCATTTTAAACCAGATTTTTCCATAGATACTTTACTTAGTTATAATTATATTTGTCATTTTACTATTATAAAAAAAGAATTATTAAAAAAAATAGAAGGTTTTAAGAAAGAATATGATGGAAGTCAAGATTATGATTTAATTTTAAGAGCCACTGAAATTGCACAAAAAATTATTCATATACCTAAAATATTATATCATTGGAGAATAAATGAAAATTCTGTTGCAGCTAATAAAGAAGTAAAACCATATGCATATGAAGCAGGAAGAAGAGCTATACAAGATCATTTAGAGCGAAAACGGAATTACAGCAATAGTTAAAAATGATGATAAATTCCCAGGAATATATCACTTAACTTATAACTTAAAAAAAGAACCATTAATATCAATTATAATTACTGCAAATGATTATAATACTCTAGAAAAAATTTTGATTTCTATAAAAAAATTAAAATATCGAAATTATGAAATTTTTCTAATAAATAAGTTTGAATTAAAACCATACATGATTGAAAAATACCAAGACATGAATATTGTAAAAGTAGATAATCAAGCAAATAAAAACGCAAAATCAAAAAATTCAATAACAGAAAGTACAAAAGGAGAATATCTAATTTTTTTAGATAATGTAGAAATTATTTCTGAAAATTGGGTAGAAAAAATATTAGGATATTTTCAAAGAGAAAATGTAGGAATTGTTAGTTGCAAAGTTTTATTTTTAAATAACAAAGTTTATCATAATGGAATTGCATTAAAGGAGGACTTTAATATTGAGTATATAAATAAAGGATTAGATATAAATGATAGTGGATATATGAAAAGAAATCTAATTACACAAAATTTTACATTATCTACAGATATAGTAATCCTAAGAAAAAATGACTTCATTTCAGTTGATAAATTCGATGAAAATATAATAAATAATTTATATGCTAATATTGATTTGTGCCTAAGAATAAGAAAATTAAATAAATTAATAGTTGTGGATTCTACAATATTAGGTTATCATTATAAAGATAAAGAAAAAGAATCTGGCAAAAAATATATAAAAAATGATTTAGAATATATAAAAAATAAATATAAAGAAAATAAAATTCAAGAAAAATATATTAATAAAAATTTGAAATTGAAAAAAGGTATTATTAGAATAAATGAAAAAAGTATTAGGAATGAAAGTAGAAGGAGATAATATGAAGATTAAAGAATATAAAGTGAATATAAAAGATAAAAAGAATATCTTGATTGGAATGATTTGTATAATTTTAACAATTGTATTTTTTTCTTATTCTATTGTTGTAACTTATGATTCAGCCCACTACTTGTGGCTTACAAGTATTTTTAATAGAAGTGGTTTTTATGATTGGGATGTAATAAGAGGATTTTTCTTCCCAGCATGTATAAAAATATGTGGCTTATTATTTGGACAATCTATTATGGGATTAAAAGTAGGAATGTTTGCAATGTATAGTGTTATGATAATAACAACATATTTAATATATAGAGATGTCATAGAGAAAGAAAAAATTGCAGGAAATAAATTCAAATTTTTTACTATAATTTTATTTTTAATTTTAATTGCATTAAATCCAATAATTTTTGGGTATTACCATACTTTGCTTACAGAATTTATGGCAATGACTTTTTCAATTATTGGCTGTTATTTAAGTTATAAATGGATAAACATAAATTTTGAAAATAAGGTTAAATACATAATATTTACACTTGTTTTTTCTATTCTAACATGTTTAGCATGGCAATTAAAACAGCCATACGTGGGGACAATCTTATTTCCACTAATAATTTCAACTATAATATCTATAATACAAAAATTTAATAAAAAAAATATATTAGCCAAAATAGTAACTGTATTAATTGTAATTATATCTTTATTTGGTAGTTTAAAACTATGGAATTATATATTGAGAGTTAATAATGTTCAGTTTAAAGAATCAAGAACTTCATCAAGTCAATTTAGTAATTCACTTATTGATCGGAGGTTTATCAGAATATGATATTAGAACATATTTATTCACTTATATAGATGAAAATACGCCAGATACAGAATTGTTACCAAAAGAATTAGAATTAAAAAATAAATTTTTCGAATTACCACAAGAATTGCAAGAATTTATAAAAGATAATGAGAGTGGTCATAAATCTTTTGTAGTTATAAAAAATAAAGATAATGAATATGATGTTATTTTTAATAAAGGAAATACGTTATCTACTAAAGATGCAATAAAGTATTTAGCCAAAGTATTAGTTACTAATCCAGATGATTTAATAATAGGATATATAAAAAATTATCTAGCCATCTGTAATATATATAAAATTGAATTTAATGGAGCAGCTGTAACAAACTCAAATGAATTTTTAAAGATAGGTGAACAAAATGAAAATGGGCAAATACCAATAAAGATTTATATGTATGAACAAGCAAACAGTTTTGATGTATCACCTGAATATGAAGTTTATATTAAATCATATCAGGAAAAAAACACACCAATATTATGTGTTAACTGGGTAATGCAAAGATTAATAAAAATCTCTGCAATAATAATAAAAATAGTTTTCTTATTATTACCAATACTTACATTAATTAGTATAATTAAATTTTTTGCAAGTAGAAAAAAATTTAATAAAAATTACAGAAATATTATTAGTTTAGAAATAATATTGTATGGATATAGTTTTATGAATATATTATCTCATAGTGTTTTAGGAGCTATTATTGATAGATATTCTATGCCGTCAATAATTACTGCGTTTATAGGTGTATTAATCAATATTTATTTAGTAGTATATAAAAATAAATATAAAAATGTTGAAATAAATGAACAATGAAAGGGTAAAGAAATGAAAAAATGTGATATTATTATTCCGATATATAACTCCCCTGAATGGGTTAAATTATGTGTATATGCACTATTTAAAAATACGCCAGATGAATTTATTGAAAAAGTTTATTTGATGAATGATAATTCTGATGAATTAACAGAAAATTGTTTAATAAATTTGTCAAAAAAATATAAAAAAATCGAAATTTATAAAAATGAAAAAAATTTAGGATTTGTCAAGAATGTAAATAGAGGTTTAGAATTATCTAAAGCAGAGTATGTTCTATTATTAAATACTGATTGTTTATTAGGAAAAGATGTTATACCTAGGTTAATAAATCATATTGAAAAAAATAAAAATATAGGACTAATTTGCCCAATTTCGAGTAATGCTGCTAATTTATCATACGATATTCCTCAAAATTATAGTTATATGCAAATAAATGATATGTTTTATGAAAAATTTAAAGGTATGGATTTTGATGCTTGTACTGTTGTTGGAAATTGTTTAATGATAACTAGAGAATGTTTAAAGAAAACAGGAAAGTTAGATGAAGCTTATGGTATGGGATATGGAGAGGAGACAGATTACCAATTTAAAGCCCATAGTAAAGGCTTTGAAGCTAAAGTTGCAATAGATACATATGTGTTCCATAAATCAGAAGTTTCTTTTGGTACAAGCATTGAAAAACAAAAAAGATTAGAAGCTAATAGGAAATTATTCTTTGATAGATGGGGAGAAGAATATAATAAAAAGATTGAATTATATTCTAAAAATGATCCAATTAAGTATATTATGGAAAACTTAAATTTAGATGAAAAAGTTCCAGAACCGGAAGTATTATTTTATTTACCAGATATTCATCAAAATGCTGGTGGTGTACATATTGTTGTTGATATAGTAAATTATTTAAACATAAATGGAATATTTGCTAATATATTGACACAAAAACTTCATGATAATTATAAAGAAATAATGATTTTTTCTCCTAGCTACTTATCAAACATAAAAAATATTAAACCAAAATGCATTGTGGGAACTATATATCCAACAATTTTCTATTGCAATACTATTGCAGAACATTATGATATTCCATGTGTTAATTTTATGCAAGGATATGAACCATGTTTTGATAATTCAACTATATACAATTATGCAGAATTAGCATGTAGAAGCAGTCAAAATATATTGGCAATATCAAATTTTTTGAAAAAACAATGTAAAGAGAATTTTAATAAAGAGGCCGAAGTAATTACAAATGGAATAAATATTGATTTATTATATAATAATAAGGAAAAAAATAATGAAAAAATTACTATTACCATGTCATTTAGAGATTCTTTTCCAAAGGGAGATTTTATTTTAGCAGAAATTCTAAAAAAACTTACGGTTTTAGAAAAAGATATTAATATTAATGCTATTTATGTAAATCAAAATATGATGTTTCCTATTAATAATAATGAGAAAGTTAATATTAATTATTATGAAGGACCATTAGATAGAAAACAAATAAATAAAATATTAGAACAGTCAGACATCTATATAGATACTTCTTTAATGGAAGGCTTTGGATTGATGTCATTAGAAGCAATGGCAAATGGTGTTGTTCCAATTTTATCAGAGTCATTTGGAATAGATGAATATGCTATTGATAATGAAAATTGTTTTATTATAAAAGAAGTAAATAATCCAAACGAATATATAAAAAAAATAGAAGAGTTAATTAAAGATAATAAAAAATTAAAAAGTATGTCGAAAAATGCAAAAGAAACTTCTTTAAAATTTGATATTGATGATAGAATAGATGAATATATTAAATATTTTAAAAATGTATCAAAAAAAGAAATTCAATTGACAGATATTGAAAAAGAGAAAATTAAAGAATTTGAAGTTACTTATGATAAATTATTTGTTCAAACAATTAAAGAATGTGGAACAAAAAGAAAAATATATAAAAAGATATTAAGTTTATTACCATCAAAATTAAAAAATAAGGTTAAAGAGATAATGATAAAAATGTTACAGGATTAATACCAAATATATTGATAGAAAAGTTAGAGGGGAATAAATGAAAATTTTACTAATTATACCTGCATATAATGAAGAAGAAAACATCTTAAAAGTATATGATAATATAAATAATTATAATTTAGATAAAGAAGAAAAAATAGATTATATTGTAATAAATGATGGCTCAAAAGATAATACAGAAAGAATATTAGAAGAGAATAATATTAATCATATTAATTTAATACAAAATTTAGGTATTGGTGGTGCTGTACAAACTGGATATAAATATGCCTATGAAAATGATTACGATATTGCAATTCAATTTGATGGGGATGGTCAACATGATATAAATTATATAAAAAATATTTGTGGACCAATTGAAAAAGGTGAAGCAGATATGGTAATTGGTACTAGATACTTAGATAAAAGAAGTAGTAAATTTCAATCTACTTTTATGAGAAGGTTTGGTAGTAAAATTATTTCTTTAACTATAAAAATATGTTGTAGGAAAAAAATTACTGATCCAACTTCAGGTTTTAGAGCAATTAATAAAGAAATAATAAAATTATTTTCTGAAGAATATCCTACAGAGTATCCAGAGCCTGAATCTACAGTAGAAGTATTATCAAGAAAATATAATGTTAGTGAAGTTCCTGTCAATATGAATGAGAGAATAGCTGGTAAATCATTTGTAAATGTTTGGACAAGTATTGATTATATGCTAAAAGTAATATTAGCGATTATAATAGATAATTTTAGTATTAGAAGAAGGAGAGGAAAAAAATAGTGCAAAATACATTAAAAATAGCTTTAATAATTATTATATTAATATATATTTTTTTCATAATTAAATCTGTAAAAAGAAAAAATATGAGAATAAATTATTTGATTTTTTGGTCTATAACAGCTGTGATATTAATTATATCATTACTCATTCCTAATTTAGTAGAGTATATTTCATGTAAATTAGGTTTCGAAATGCCAATTAATATGATATTTAGTTTAGCAATTTTTATAATATTATATTTAATATTTAATTTAACAAGTCAAATTTCAAATTTAGAAAGAAAAAATACGGCACTTGTACAAGAAGTTTCAATATTAAAAAAGAAAATACAAGATTTAGAAAAGCTCTACAACATAGATGGTGGAGGTGAAAATGAAAAATAAAAAAATAAAGTTATCTATTGTTGTGGCTGTATATAATTTAGAAAAATATTTGCCCAGATGTTTAGATGCTTTAGTAAATCAAACTTTAGAAGCAATAGAAATTCTTTGTGTAGATGATGGTTCAACAGATTCTGCTCCACAGATAGTCGATGAATATGCAGAAAAATATCCAGGTAAAGTAAAAGCATTTCACAAAAAAAATGGTGGAGAATTTACTACAAGAAATTATGGATTGGAAAGGGCAAGTGGTGAGTATGTAACTTTTGTAGATACTGATGATTATGTAGAGCTGGATTGGGCAGAAAAATTATACAATGCAGCCAAAAAAAATGATGCAGATATGGCAGTATGTGGATTTGAAAGAATTGATTTAAAAACCAATAAAGTTGTAGCAACTAATATGACTAATTTTGGAAATACTGTAAGAAATATTGACCCTAAAGATGATTATATTTTATTTATAAATCCTGCTCCATGGAATAAAGTATATAAAAGAGATAAAATAAAAGATTTGAAATTTTTGCCTTTTAGAGGATTTAATGATACAATGTTTTTGGCTAGTTGTTATACAAGAATGAATAAAATAGCATTTGTATCAGATGTATTGTATCATTATTATTTAAGATATGATTCACAAATACATACAGTAAATAAACAAGATGTAGATAATTTAAAGAAATACTTATTAGAAGTAAAGAATTTATATATAAAATCAAATAAATATGAAGAAATGAAATATATATTAGATGCTTTTGCATTTTTACATCTAGGAACATCTGTAATGTATAGAGTTTCTTATGATAATACAGTAGACATGAAGCAGATGTTGAAGGATACAATAAAATATTTAGATGACAATTTTTCGAGTTGGAGAAAATCTCCATTCTTAAAATTAGGATATTCACTAAAAAGAGGATTTAAACATTTTGCTCTTTGGGGAGTCTCTTTATTTTATAAATTAGGAATTCCTATGGTATATATAAAGATTTATAGATTTTTAGTAGATAAATTAAAAATAGATATTAAATTTTAAGTTAGAAAGGATGTTAGAAAAAATCTAGCATAAAATAGTAAGAATGAATATTGGTGTAGTAGTTGTAACATTTAATAGATTAGAAAAGTTAAAATTAGCATTAAAATCTTATGAAGAACAAAGACTTTTGCCTAAATATATTTTAGTTGTAAATAATAATAGTAATGATGGAACAAAAGAATATTTAGAAGAATGGAAAAAAGACAAAAAGCCTTTTGATAAAATTGTTATTAATTTAAGCAAAAATACTGGTGGAAGTGGAGGTTTTTATGAAGGTTTAAAAAATAGCTTAAATTATGATAGTGATTGGATATGGGTTGCAGATGATGATGCATATCCAAAAAATGATGCTTTTGAGATTGCTAAACAGTATCTAGAAAATAGTAAATATGAAAATAAACAAATTTCTGCAATATGTGGTACAGTATTAAAGAGCGATAAAAAAACAATAGATTGTTCTCATAGAAGAAAAATATATACAACTCACTTTAATAGAATATCACAACCATATTCTAAGGAAAAAGATTATAAATGTGATTTTTTTGAAATTAATGCATTTTCGTATGTTGGAACAATGATAAATAAAGAAAAATTACAACAAACTGAATTGACTAAAAAAGATTATTTTATTTATTATGATGATACAGAACATAGTTATAGATTATCAAAACTAGGAAAAATAATATGTATTCCTAAAATGCAAATAGTGCATGATGCTCCTCACAGCCAAATGAATGAAATTGTAAAATGGAAATTATATTATTTAGTTAGAAATACGCTAGATTTTATACGTTGTAATTTTGATGAAAAATATTTTAAACAATCGTGTTTTGAAATACCATTTAAGTTTAAAATAGCAGTATTTTTATTTGGAAAAAATAAAAAATACGGATATAAAATGATAAATGAAGCTGTAAAGGATGCTAAAGAAGGAAAAACGGGGTTACATGAAATTTATAAACCTGGTTGGAATCCAATAAATAATTAGGAATTAGAGAAATGAAAAAAAGTATTGCAAAAAATTATATATATAATTTAATATATCAAATGTTAACAATTTTGTTACCATTAATAACTACCCCATACTTATCAAGAGTATTAGGAGCAGAACCAATAGGTATATATGGTTATACAATTTCTATAGTTACATATTTCATTTTATTTGGCTCTTTAGGGGTTGCAATGTATGGACAAAGGGAAATTGCTTATAAAGCACAAGATAAAAAACAAAGAACAAAATCATTTTGGGAAATTGTAATTATTAGAACATTTACGTTAACGTTATCAATTATTGTTTTCTATCTTATTTATGGTAGAACTGGTGAATATGCATTATATTACAAAATATTAATTGTACAATTAGTAGCAAATATTTTTGATATTAGTTGGTTATTTCAAGGAATAGAGGAATTTGATAAGACAGTAATTAGGAATTTGATAGTAAAATTATTAAGTTTAATTTTAACATTTACTATCATTAAAACACCAAATGATTTGTGGAAATATTTTGTAATATATGTAGGAGCAGAATTATTAGGAAACTTATCATTGTGGTTATATATTCCTAAATATTTAGAAAAAATTAATATAAAAGAACTACAATTAAAAAAACATATAAAACCAACACTTGCATTATTTGTACCTCAAATAGCTATTCAAATATATACTGTTTTGGATAAAACTATGATAGGTGTAATTACTAAAGATATGTCTGAAGTAGGATATTATGAGCAAGCTCAAAAGACTGTAAAGGCAGCATTAGTAATAATAAGTGCATTGCAAACAGTAATGAATTCAAGAATTGCAAATGCACATGCAAAAAACGATAAAAAAGAAGTTAAAAATTGTTTAGAAAAATCATTTAATTTTGTATGGTTAATAGGGATGCCTATGGCTTTGGGCTTGATAGCGGTTTGCGCTAAATTTGTTCCTTGGTATTATGGTGAGGATTTTTCAAGAGTAACTCCTATATTAATTGTAACTGCTCCAATACTAATAGCAATAGGATTGAATGGAATAACAGGGATACAATATCTAGTCCAAATAGGAAAACAAAATATTTTCACTATTTCAGTTATAGTAGGAGCAGGTGTTAATTTATTATGCAACATAGTTTTGATAAAATTTTTTGGTGGAATTGGAGCGGCAGTTGCATCTGTTATAGCTGAAACGGTAATATTTATAATTCAATTAAGATATTTTAAAGATCAATATTCTTTACTGGAAATATTAAAGATGTCTATAAAATGTGTTATTAGTAGTATAGTTATGTTTGGCGTTGTATCATTGATAACTCACTATTTAAGTGTAAGTATAATAAATACTTTAATGGAAGTTACTATTGGTGCATTAGTATATATATTAATGTTAATTTTATTAAAATACAAATTTTTAATAGATTTATATTATCAAGTTTGGGGTGCTATAAAAAATAAAATATCAGGGGGAAATAAAAGTGCAGTGGATTAAAAATTTTATATTAAATAATTTTAGTGAAACATTCTTAGTATATATTAAATTAGTATACAAATATAAAAGAAAATGTAAAAGTATATTAAAAACAATAATTTTTGCTATTAAAGCTTTATTTAAATTTTATGCACCTAGTAAAAAATTTATAAAAGGTAAGCAAATAAGAAAATTATTTAATAAAGTAAATATAAAAATAAATGATGAAGATAGATTCGTATACAATCTTGATATTTATAAAACTATTCACAGAGATAATAGAATGATAGAAAATGTAACTATTGATTATTCTAAAGTTTTAAAATTATCTATAAAAGATTTTAAAGATATTAATTCAAAGTTAAAAGATAGTGAATATAAAGAAAACCAAAAAGAACTTTTATTAGGAATAGAAGAGTATATAGATAGAGAATGTAAGGAAATTGAAAAAAGCAATATAGTAAATAAAGAAGCTATTATAAGTTTTTTAATGAATATTAAAGATAAAAAAGCAGAATCATTCGAAGAATCGTTACAAAGAATATTATTTTTCAATCAACTTTTATGGCAATTAGGTCATGGTTTAAATGGACTTGGAAGGTTAGATAAAATTTTAGAGGAAGTTTATAATAATGATAAGAAAAATAATAAAATAACCAGAAATGAAGCTATAGAAATGATTAAAGATATGTGTAAAATATTACATCAGAATTTCTGGTATAAAAGCAATGTTTTAATGGGAGATACAGGTCAGATTATTATATTAGGCGGAAAAGAAAAAGATGGTTCATATTTTTGTAATGAACTTACGTATTTATTTATAGAGGCTATTATGGAATTACAAATACCTGATCCTAAAGTCTTTTTGCGAATTACAAAGGATGTTCCAAGAGAATTAATGGAATTATCGTTAAAATGTATAAAAACAGGAATAGGTTGTCCATTATTTTCAAATGATGATGTGATAATACCAAAACTAATTTCATTTGGATATGATGAAGAAGATGCATATAATTATGTGACATCAGCTTGTTGGGAGCCTTTAATGGTAGGAAAGAGCGTAGAACAAAACAATATTGATTCAATTGTTTATATTGAGCCTCTATATAAAATGCTGGAAGAAGAAAATTTAGAAGAAATTACAGAATATGAAGAACTTATAGAAAAATATAAGAAATATCTAGAAGAATATATTATTAATTATATTGAAGAGATAAATAAAATTCAATGGGAAGAAACGCCACTTTTATCAATGCTTACAGATGATTGCAATACAGCATTAAAAGATGTTTCAATTGGAGGAGCAAAATATAATAATTATGGTTTAACAGCGGTTTCTTTAAGTTCTGTAGTGAACAGCTTATATAATTTGAAAAAATTTGTATTTGAAGAAAAAAAATATACATTAAATGAATTAAATGAAATAAGGAAAAATAATTTTAAGGAAGAAGACGAAATATTACGAGAACTAAAACAACAACCTAATAGATTTGGAACTGAAAATGATGAAATAATAGATTTGTCTAATATGATAACAGGATGTGTTGATAAAGTTCTAGATTCTCAGAAAAATATATTTGGAGGTAAAATAAAATTTGGTTATAGTGCACCAACATATATAAGTAAAGCCGAACGAGCTGAAGCTTCATTTGATGGTAGAAAAAACGGAGAACCATTTGGAACTCACATATCATCTGACAAAGCCTCAGTAGCTTACACAGAGCTTATACAATTTGCAACTAAATTAGATTATGATAATCATAGATTTAATGGAAATGTAATAGATTTTATGATTACACCATCATTTATAGAAGATAATTTTGATAAAATGATAGATTTTTTAATTTTAAGTATATCATTGGGATTTTTCCAAATGCAAATGAATGTTACAAGTAGTGATATTTTAATAAAAGCTAAAAATAATCCTAAAGATTTCGAAAACTTAATTGTTAGAGTATGGGGATTTAGTGCATATTTCAACGACTTACCAGAAAATTATAAAAATTTGTTGATAGAAAGGGCTTTAAAAAATGAAGGTAAGAGTATCTAATATACAAAGATTTAGCCTACATGATGGACCAGGAATAAGAACAACAGTATTCTTGAAAGGTTGTAACTTAAGATGCCCTTGGTGTGCAAATCCAGAAAATATAGATTTTGAAAAAACTAAATTTACTAATAAAACTACAAAAGAATCAGGATTTTTTGGACAAGATATAGAGTTAATGGATTTATACAGCGAAATTATAAAAGATAAGCTATATTATAAAGTTAATAATGGAGGCGTTACTTTTTCTGGAGGAGAACCGTTATTACAAATTAAGCAGTTAGAACCATTGTTAATAAAATTAAAACAAGAAAAAATAAATATTTGTATTGAGACAGCTTTACAAGTTCCAACTGACTTTGTAAAGATTGCTGCTAAATATATAGATGAATTTATAATAGATATAAAAATATTGGATAAGGATGAGTGCAAAAAGGTTATAAATGGTAATATAGATTTATATTTTAAAAATTTAGATTTCCTATCTAAAAATGATCAAATTAACATATTTAGAATTCCATTAATAGAAGAATATACTCTAAAAAAGCATAATATTGAAAAAATAATAGACTTGCTTAATAAATACAAATGTAAGAAAGTAGAAATATTTAAAATACATAATTTGGCAGAAAGCAAATATGATTCAATAGGAAAAGAAATGATAAAATTTTCGGAAATAGAAAGCAAGAAAATAGAAGATGTGTATAATAAAATAAAAGCATTAAATGTAAATGTAGATATAATAAAATTATAGTAAAATAAATATGCCAATATAGGAGGTAGTAATAATGAATAAAAAATATGATTATCTAATAGTAGGAGCAGGGGTATTTGGTGCAGTGTTTGCTTATGAAATGAGTAAGAAGGGAAAAAAATGTTTAGTAGTAGATAGAAGAGAACATATTGGCGGAAATATTTATTGTGAGAAAATAAATAATATAAATGTACACAAGTATGGTGCTCATATTTTTCATACAAGTGATAAAGAAATATGGGAATATGTTAATCAATTTGCTGAATTTAATAATTATATAAATTCACCAATTGCAAATTATAAAGGAGAAATATATAATCTTCCATTTAATATGAATACTTTCTCAAAATTGTGGGGAGTAAAAACACCAAAAGAAGCAGAACAAAAAATAGAAGAACAAAAAGCAGAATATGATATTAAAGAACCTAAAAACTTAGAAGAACAAGCTATATCTCTAGTTGGAAAAGATATTTATTTAAAGTTAGTAAAAGAATATACAGAAAAGCAATGGGGAAAAGATTGTAAAGAATTACCATCATTTATAATAAAAAGATTACCAGTAAGATTTACATATGATAATAATTATTTTAATGATAGATATCAAGGAATACCAATAGGTGGTTATAATGTTATTATAGAAAAAATGCTAGCTAAGGCAGATGTAGAATTAGGAATTGATTATCTAAAAAACAGGGAGAAATATAATAATTTAGCAGATAAAATATTGTATACAGGAATGATTGATGAATATTATGATTATAAATTTGGAAATTTAGAATGGCGTTCATTAAAGTTTGAAAATGAAATATTAGAAGATGAAGATAATTATCAGGGAAATGCTGTTGTAAATTATACAAGCCATGATCAAAAATATACTAGGATAATAGAACATAAACATTTTGAATTTACTAAATGTAAAGGTACTGTTATAACTAAAGAATATCCAGTGAATTGGAAATTTGGGGATGAGGCATATTATCCAGTAAATGATGAAAAAAATAATTCCCTATTTAAAAAATATAAAGAATTAGCAGATAAAGAAGAAAAAATAATTTTCGGTGGAAGGCTTGGAAATTATAAATATTATGATATGGACAAGATAATAAAAGAATCTCTAAATTTGGTTAAAGAAGTTTTATAGAATATTGAAAAAAATAACATTGAATAAAAAAATTTTATAATATATAATAAATCATGAGGTGAATTTTAGATGAATAAATATAGATTTATAACTAATATACTGTTAATAATTTTAATTTTTAATGTTATGTTTCCAGTGATTATAGATGCTACAGAAGAAAATATTAAAGATGAAGAAAAAATAGAAGAAGATATAGAAGAAAAAGACATAAATGAAGTAACAGAAGAATCAGAATCACAGGATACAGAAGATGAAAAAGTAATAGATGAATCATTAGAAGTATTGGAGCCAGAAGAGGCAGAAAATAAAGTAGAGAATGAAGCAATAGAAGAATCAAATTTACAAAATGATAAACAATATATAGAAAATGTAGAAAGTTTTAATACAACTGAAGAACAAATAAATTATTCTAATTCTTCTGAGAATGAAAAAGAGTTCATGAAGATTATGTCTGAGAAAGGAACACAAACAATAGAAAATGGAGAATATAGAATAAAGTTTTCAAAAAATACAAATAAGACAATATATGAAGCAGATAACAAAAATATAGAAATAAGAAGCAATGCCCAAACATTACAAAACAGATTTGATATAACATATCAAGGAGATGGATATTATAAAATAACATCAAAGAATACAGGAAGATGTTTAGATGTACAAGATGGAGAAATGAAAAATTGTACAAATGTAAGAACATGGACTGATAATGGAGCAGATGCACAAAGGTGGATAATAAAAGAGGCAGGAGATGGGACATATAATATAATCTCAAAATGTAATGGTTTATATTTAGATGTATGGTGCGAAGAAACAACAGATGGAACAAATGTGCAAATGTATCAAAATAATGGAGCAAAAGCACAAAAGTTTATATTTGAAAAAGTAGAACATGAAAAAGGAACAAAAACAATAGAGAATGGAGAATATAGAATAAAGTTTTCGAAAAATACAAATAAGACAATATATGAAGCAGATAATAAAAATATAGAAATAAGAAGTAATGAGCAAACATTGCAAAATAGATTTGATATAGAATATCAAGGAAATGGATATTATAAAATAACATCAAAAAATACAGGAAGATGTTTAGATGTACAAGATGGAGAAATAAAAAATTGTACAAATGTAAGGACATGGACTGATAATAGAGCAGATGCACAAAGATGGATAATAAAAGAGGCAGGAGATGGGACATATAATATAATCTCAAAATGTAATGATTTATACTTAGATGTATGGTGTGAAGAAACAACAGATGGAACGAATGTGCAAATGTTTCAAAATAATGGAGCAAAAGCACAAAAGTTTATATTTGAAAAGGTAGAGCATGAAAAAGGAACACAAACAATAGAAAATGGTGAATATAGAATAAAGTTTTCTAAAAATACAAATAAAACAATATATGAAGCAGACAACAAAAATATAGAAATAAGAAGTAATGAACAAACATTACAAAATAGATTTGATATAGAATATCAAGGAGATGGATATTATAAAATAACATCAAAAAATACAGGAAGATGTTTAGATGTACAAGATGGAGGAATGAAAAATTGTACAAATGTAAGAACATGGACTGATAATGGAGCAGATGCACAAAAATGGATAATAAAAGCAGCAGGAGATGGGACATATAATATAATCTCAAAATGTAATGATTTATACTTAGATGTATGGTGCGAAGAAACAACAGATGGAACGAATGTGCAAATGTTTCAAAATAATGGAGCAAAAGCACAAAAGTTTATATTTGAAAAAGTAGAGCATGAAAAAGGAACAAAGACAATAGAAAATGGAGAATATAGAATAAAGTTTTCTAGAAATACAAATAAGACAATATATGAAGCAGATAATCAAAACATAGAAATAAGAAGCAATGAACAAACATTACAAAATAGATTTGATATAGAATATCAAGGAGAGGGATATTATAAAATAAAGTCAAAAAAGACATATGGATGTTTAGATGTACAAGATGCAGGTAAGGAAAATGGGACAAATGTAAGAACATGGGAAGATAATGGAGCAGATGCACAAAGATGGATAATAAAAGAAGTAGGAGATGGGACATATAATATAATCTCAAAATGTAATGATTTATACTTAGATGTATGGTGCGAAATGACAACAGATGGAACAAATATACAAATGCAGCCAAATAATGGAGCAAAAGCACAAAGGTTTATATTTGAAAAAGTAGAACATGAAAAAGGAACAAAGACAATAGAAGATGGACTTTATAAAATAAAAGTTTCAAATGATTCAAATAAAGTAATAAGTATTTCGAATAATAATAATGCAGTTATAAGCAAAGATAAGAATCAAAATTCACAAGCATTTATAATTAATTATTTAAAAGACGGATATTATAAAATAACATCCAAAAAGACAGGCGGATGTTTAGATGTACAAGATGCGGGAATGAAAAATGGAACAAATGTAAGAACATGGGAAAATAATGGAGCAGATGCGCAAAAGTGGATAATAAAAGAAGTAGGAGATGGAAGATATAATATAATTTCAAAATGCAATGATTTATATATAGATGTATGGAATGGAATAACAACAGATGGAACTAATTTACAAATGTACGAAGGAAGTGAAGCGAAAGTACAAGAATTTATGTTTGAAGAAGCAACTCCAAATGTAATAGATGATGGACTTTATGAAATAGGTTCTTTAGCAAATCCTAATATGATATTAGATGTAGAAGGTGCTAGTTTAAACAGTGGAGCTAATATACAATTATGGCAAAGATTAGATGAAAACCATCAAAAATTTAGTATTGAGTATTGTAAAGATGGCTATTATACTATTCAATCTTTAAAATCAGAAAAAATGTTAGATGTAAAAGATGCAGGTAAGGAAAATGGAACTAATGTTAGAGTATGGGAAGATAACGGAGCAGATGCACAAAAATGGAAAATAATATATAATGAAGAAAAAGGTACATATAAATTAATATCAAAATGTAATGGTTTATATTTAACTGCTTTAAATGGAGGAGCAAGTAACGGAACGAATATATGTACATACGAAGAAAATGCAGGAGAAATTCAAGAATTTTTTATAAAAGAAACTGAACCTAGGGTATATAACGGAATTGATGTGTCTCAGTATCAAAGTCAAATTAATTGGTCTGAAGTAAAAAAATCAGGAATACAGTTTGCAATTATTAGATGTGGATATGGAAAAAATGATTCATCACAAGATGATAAATATTTTAGTTATAATGTTAAAGAATGTGAAAGATTAGGGATTCCATATGGAATATATTTATATTCTTATGCTGGAGATGTAGAAGGAGGAAGATCAGAAGCAGAACATGCATTAAGATTAATTAGAGAAAATAGTGCAAATCCAACACTTGGAGTATGGATTGATATAGAAGATGCAGATGGATATAAAAAAAGAAATGATATTACTTATGAATCAGGTGTACAAGTTGCCAATGAATTTTGTACAATCTTGATGAATAATGGATATAAAGCCGGAATATATGCGAGTCTTAGTTGGCTAAATTCATATTTAAATAATAATATATTATTTAAATATGATAAATGGGTTGCACAATGGAATTCAACATGTGATTATAAAAATAAATATATCATGTGGCAATATACAAGTAGAGGAACAGTTAATGGAATTCTAGGAAATGTTGATATGGACAGGTATTACAGATAGAAAAATTATTTTTTTACGAAGAATGTAAATAAGGAATTAACAAATGATGAAATTTTTGAGAGTGTACTTAATTTATTAAAATAAAAAGGAGAAAATTATGGCAATATTAGTAACTGGTGGTGCAGGATTTATTGGAAGTCATACAGTAGTTGAATTATTAAATTCAGGAAGAGAAGTTGTGGTAATAGATAACTTTTCTAATAGTAAGAAAAAAAGTTTAGATGCTATAAAAAAAATAACAGGAAAAGATTTTAAATTTTACGAGATTGATTATTTAAATAGGCAAGATTTAGAAAAAGTTTTTGAGGAAAATCATATAGATGCAGTAATAAATTTTGCGGGATTTAAAGCTGTGGGAGAATCTGTAAAAGAACCTTTAAAGTATTATAATAATAATGTTTCTGGAGCAATTATTTTATTAGAAACTATGAAAAAATATAATGTAAAAACTTTTGTATTTAGTTCATCAGCTACTATTTATGGAAATCCAGGTACACCTAAATATATCGAGGAACTTGGAAGAGGAAAAACAACAAATCCTTATGGTACAACTAAATCTATGATAGAGCAAATCTTAGAAGATCTATATATATCAGATAATTGTTGGAATATTGCTATTTTGAGATATTTTAATCCGGTAGGTGCTCATGAAAGTGGTTTAATAGGTGAAGAATCTCAAGGAATACCTAATAATTTAATGCCTTATATAATGAAGGTAGCTAATAAAGAACTAGACCATTTAAATGTATTTGGAAATGATTATGAAGGAACAAAGGATGGAACAGGAGCTAGAGATTATTTGCATGTAGTTGATTTAGCTATTGGACATATAAAAGCTTTAGAAAAATTAGAAAAAGGAAAAAAAGGAATATATACATATAATTTAGGAACAGGAACTGCTTATACAGTATTAGAAATGGTTAATACTTTTTCTACAGTAAATAATGTAGATGTACCATATAAAATTGCACCAAGAAGAGATGGAGATTTAGCAATTTATTTTGCAGATCCTACAAAAGCAGAAAAGGAACTTGGTTGGAAAGCAACTAAAACACTAGAAGATATGTGTAGAGATTCTTGGAGATATGTATTAAAAAATAGATAGAATTAACTAAAAAAGATTATCAGATTTTGATAATCTTTTTTTACTATTTACTTGTATTTTCCTACATTAAATGATATTATTTAAACAATCTATTAAAAAGGAGTAAGTTATATGAAAATATTAATAACAGGAAGTAATGGAATGCTTGCAAAATCTGTAAGAGAAAAGTTAAAAGACAATGAGTTGATTTGTACAGATGTAGAAGAGTTAGATATAACGAATGAAGAAGCGGTTTTAAAATTTGTAGATGAGTTAAAACCAGAATATATAATAAATTGTGCTGCTTATACTGCTGTTGATAAAGCAGAGGAGGCAGGAGAAATTGTAGAAAAGATAAATGGTGATGGACCTGGAAATTTAGCAAAAGCAGCTAAGAAGGCAGATGCTACTTTAATTCATATCAGCACAGATTATGTTTTTAATGGAGATCTAAGTATAGAAGAATCATATAAAGAAGACGATAAACCAGGACCTGTAACAGTTTATGGAAAAACAAAATTAGATGGTGAAAATAATGTCAAGGCAAATACTGATAAATACTATATTTTTAGAACAGCATGGCTTTATGGGGATGGAAATAATTTTGTAAGAACAATGCTAAAATTAGGTGAAGCAAGAGACTCATTAAATGTTGTTGCAGATCAACATGGAAGTCCTACTTATGCAGAAGATTTAGCAGAAATTATAAAAAAGGCTATTGAAAAGAAAATTCCTTATGGAATATATCATTCTACAAATGAAGGTTTTACAACATGGTATGATTTTACAAAAGCTATATTTGAATATTCGGGAATTATATGTAAAGTAAACCCTGTTACAACAGAAGAATATATAGAGCTTATGAAAATAACTCAAGCTAAAAGACCACATAATTCTCAATTATCAAAAGAAAAACTAAAGACAGTTGGAATTACTGTTCCAGATTGGGAAGATGCATTAAAAAGATATTTGATAAAAGAAGGAAAAATGTAAGGGGGATTTTTTATGAAAAATAGAAAAGGTATTATTTTAGCAGGAGGAAGTGGGACAAGATTATATCCATTAACACTTGCAATTTCAAAACAAATTATGCCAGTTTATGATAAACCTATGATATATTATCCACTTTCTGTTTTAATGGAATCAGATATTAGAGAAGTTTTAATAATTTCTACACCAAGAGATATAGTAATTTTTAAAGAATTACTAGGAGATGGAAAACAGTGGGGAATGAAGTTTGAATATAAAATTCAAGAAAAGCCAAATGGTTTAGCTGAAGCTTTTATAATTGGCGCAGATTTCATAGGACAAGATAATGTAGCTATGATTTTAGGTGATAATATGTTTTATGGAGAGCATTTCGCTGAAAAATTAAAAGCTGCAACAGAACGTGAAAATGAAGCAACTATATTTGGATACTATGTAAAAGATCCTAGAGCTTATGGTGTAGTTGAAATAGATAAAAATGGAAAGGCAGTATCAATAGAGGAAAAACCTCTTGAGCCTAAATCAAATTATGCAGTTCCAGGATTATATTTCTATACTAATGATGTTATAGAAATAGCCAAAAGTATTAAACCTTCTGCAAGAGGTGAATTGGAGATTACTTCTGTTAATGAAGAATATATGAATAGGGGAAAATTAAAAGTTGAAAAACTAGGAAGAGGTATGACTTGGTTTGATACTGGAACACATGATGCATTACTAGAAACAGCAAGTTTTGTACAAACTATTGAGAAAAGGCAAGGAATGCAAGTATGTTGCCCTGAAGAAATTGCTTATAAGAAAGGCTGGATAACTAAAGAGGAGTTAACAGATTTAGCTAATAAATTTATGAAGACTGAATATGGAAAATATTTAAAAGATTTAGCGGAAAATAAATTTGGTGAAGAATAGGAGAAAAGTAAAGTGGGAAAATTTAAGAAAATAGATACTTCAATCGAAGGTGTATGTATAATTGAGCCATCTGTTTTTGGTGATAACAGAGGTTATTTCATGGAAACATATAGTAAAAAAGAATTTGAAGAAATTGGATTAGATTATAATTTTGTTCAAGATAATCAATCAAAATCTAAAAAAGGTGTTTTAAGAGGATTACATTTTCAAAAAGAAAATACTCAAGCCAAACTTGTAAGAGTAATTAAAGGTGAAGTATTTGATGTAGCCGTTGATTTAAGACCTGGAAGTGAAACTTATGGAAAATGGGAAGGAGTTATACTTTCAGAAGAAAATAAAAAAATGTTTATGATTCCTAGAGGTTTTGCACATGGATTTTTAGTTTTATCAGATGAAGCTGAATTTACTTATAAGTGTGATGATATTTACAATCATGAGGCTGAAGGTGGTCTTAAATGGGATGACCCTGATGTAAATATAGAGTGGCCAATGGGTGATTTAAAGAAGAAAGATTTATTAACATCTGAAAAAGATGGAAAATGGCCATCTCTTAAAGAATTAAAAAATACAGATTTATTTAAAAATTTAAAATAGAAGGAAAAAGGTTGAAATTTAAATTTTTTTCAACCAAATCTTAGAAAGGAAATATTGTAAAAATGAAAAATGTATTAGTAACAGGAGCAGCAGGTTTTATTGGAGCAAATTTTGCTGAATATTTTGTAAATAAACATCCAGATTACAAAGTTATAGTATTAGATAAATTAACTTATGCTGGAAATTTGGATAATTTAGATAAAGTAAAGGATAAGATTACTTTTATAAAAGGAGACATTTGTGATTTTGAACTTGTAAAAGATATTATGAAAAAATATGATATAAATGGAGTTATTCATTTTGCCGCAGAATCTCATGTTGATAACAGTATAAAAACACCTTTTATATTTACACAAACAAATGTAATAGGTACTCATACTCTTTTAGAAGCTGCTAAGCAAATATGGGGAGAAGAAAGTGAAAACAAATTTGTACATATTTCAACAGATGAAGTATATGGAACTTTAGGAGAAGAAGGATATTTTACAGAAACATCTCCAATCAAGCCTAATAGCCCATATTCATCATCAAAGGCTGGTTCTGATTTAATAGCTTTAGCTTATCATGAAACTTTTAAAATGAATGTTACAGTTACAAACTGTTCTAATAATTATGGACCATATCAACATAACGAAAAATTAATACCACATATGATTAAGTTGGCTTTAAAAGATGAAAGATTGCCTGTTTATGGTGAAGGTAGAAATATTAGAGATTGGCTTTATGTAGAAGATCATTGTGAAGCAATTGATTTAGTATTCCATAATGGAAGAGCAGGACAAAGATATAATATTGGAGGACATAACGAGAAAAGAAATATTGAAATTGTTAAATTAATATTAGAGAGATTAAATAAACCAGAAAGCTTGATAGAATTTGTTGAAGATAGAAAAGGTCATGATTATAGATATGCAATAGATCCTACAAAAATAAGCAATGAGTTAGGTTGGACTCCTAAAACAAAATTTGCGGATGGAATAGTAAAAACTATTGACTGGTATTTGGAAAATCCAAAATGGTTAGAGTAAAATATAAAATTAAAAATCGTCAATTTATATGAAGAAATCTGATTAAATAATATTATCAGATTTCTTCATTATAATTAACAGGGTAAAAGAAATTAGGAGAAAATAATGAACGAAATAAAAGAATTACTATTACCAGATAATATATTATCAATAAAGGAAATAAAAGAAGGATATGAAGAGAGAAAAAAATATATAGTAGAAACAAGAAATGAAAAATTTTTTATAAAAGTTTTGCCTAATAAAGAAAGTATTGATGAGATAGAGAAAAGAAAATGGATTTATAAGATCTATGAAGAAAAAAACATACCTGTAATTCCAATAATAAACATATTAGTAAGAGATAATAAAACAATATTGATATATAAATATTATGAGTATAAAAATTTAAAAGATAGTTCACTAACATTAGAACAATATGAAGATTACGGAAAAAAAGTAGCAATAGAAGTAAAAAAAATGAATGAGATAAAAAACTATCCTGATTCATTTAAAACATTTGATCTAAAAAGTCATTGTGATAAATACATAGAAAGATTAAAAAAATTTTATTTAAATCCAAAAAATAAAATGAATAATTTATTTAGTGACAATGACATAAATAATTTAATTTTAAGATTTAAAAATTTATGTAGTGATATAAAAAATGATGCTGTTATGCTAAACCATAATGATATTAAAATAGCAAATATTATGATAGATGAAAACAATAATTTTTGTCTAGTAGATATTGACCCAATTGGTTTAACTTATAGAGGATATAACATTATTTATAGTATTTATACTTTTTTATACAATAATAGTCTTAAAGAAAACGAAAAAGCATTTTTAAAAGGATTTATTAAAAAATATGATCCTTCTAAAAGTCTAATGAAAGAATGGGAATATTTTATAATTTCAGATTTTATTAATGAATTAGAAAGGTTATTTAATCTTTATTATAAATATTTAGAAAATAATATATCTTTTGTAAAAGAGGCATTATTTAATAAAAATAACATTTTAGTTAATATTTTATACGATGAATAAATATAATTATATAAAAATATATTTTCTTGAAATAATTATAAATATATTATACAATTACTATACTAGCCAATTGGCAAAGTCTTATATATGAAGGGAAGTGAATTTCTTGAGTGATGCATCTGAGTTCCCATATGAGGAGTTATCAGAGTTCCCATTTGTAAACGATAATTATCAGACAAATTGTAGTTATGCAGATGAGTACATGGTTACATTACCTTCATTGTGTGTTTTGACAAGAGAAGGTAATGTAACTAAGGATAATGGCGAAAATTAAAGAAGAGGGCGTCCATATAATATTGGACGTCTTCTTCTTATACTAGAGCAAGGTTAATTTACCTTTTATTAAAAAAATCTAAAAAATACTTGAATAATTTATATATATGTGTTTTAATATTACTATCAAATTGTTGTATTCAATTTGACTTTGAATCAATAAATTTTATTTCAATTTTTTTTATCTAGGTAATTTCAAAATAAAATTAAATACTGTTCTTGGAAAGTTTAAAAATTAAAGTTTTAAGACTGTTGTTTTTTGCGCCCAAAAATCAAAAATTTATTGATTTATGAAAATAAAAAAGGAGGTATAAATTTATGGAAAAATCAGAAATGGAAGTTTTTACTCAAACTATTTTAAAAGAAATAAATTATGTAAAAGAAGAATTGAAAAAAGAATTTAAAAAAGATATTACAGATGTTCGTAATGAATTAAAAGGTGACATTGAAAGTGTACGAGATAGTTTACAATTACAAATTACACAAGTCAAACAAGATATTAATAATACATATAAAGAATTAGGAGAAAGGATTGAAAGTGTAAATAAACAATTAAATGAACAAATAATAAAATTAAAAGAAGATCTAAAATCTAAAGAGGTAAAATTCGAAGAAAAAATTAAAGAAATAAGAAAAGAAATCAATGAAATACGAGATAAAGTGGAGGCAATAAAAAAAGAATTCGAAAAACAAAATGTAATATTAAGAGAAGAAATTTCAAATCTTTCTAAGCAATATATAGAAATAAAAGAAGAAACTTCAAATTTTTCTAACCATTATATAGAAATAAAAGAAGATTTACAAAAGGAAATTGCAGGATTAAGAGAAGAAATGGTATCTGAACGAGAAGAAATACGAAACGAAATTTTTGAAATAAAAAATAAAATAGAAAATGTAGAAACAAAATTAATTGAAGAAATAGAAAAAGTACGTAATAATTTATTTATTTTAGAGCATCAATATGGAACAAAAATTGAAGCACTTTATGATAGTCGAGAAATAGAGTTAGAAAAGGAAAGACAATTTACTTCAAATCAAGAGAAAATTAATAAAAGGTTAGACAACTTAGATCTTGTTTATTGGAAACATGGCAAAAGGATTTCTGATTTAGAAAAAAGAATAGAAGCATAATTTTTTTCGTTAAATAATCAAACTAATAGATAGAGGGTACACTTATTATTTTTAAGAAAAAAGTAATAGGCGTGCCCTCTATTAAAAAGACAAGTATATTTTTTAGAAACAGGCATATATTTAAAATATAGGGACAAGGAGGATAAAATATATGTGGTGTACTAAAAATATTGATGAGATACAAAAAGAATTAAAGAGTAATATAAATAATGGCTTAACAGAAGAAGAGGTAAAAATAAGAATTGATAAATATGGAAAAAATCAGTTAGAAGAAATGAAAAAAGAATCTATTATCATAAGATTTTTAAAACAATTCAATGATTTTATGATAATTATTTTAATATTAGCTGCAATAATATCAGCTATTATGACTAAAATGCAAGGTGGAAATGATTACATAGATTCTATAATAATTATTGCAATTGTAGTATTTAATAGTTTAATGGGCCTTATACAAGAAAGTAAAGCAGAAAAATCATTAGAAGCTTTAAAGAAGATGTCATCACCTAAAGCAAAAGTAAAAAGAGATGGAAAAGTAATAGAGATAGATAGTAAAGATGTAACAATAGGAGATATTATAATATTAGAAGCAGGAAATTATGTACCTGCAGATTGTAGATTAATAAGTTCATATAATCTAAAAATAGAAGAGTCTGCACTTACTGGTGAAACAGTACCATCAGAAAAAGAGGCAAATAGTATATTAAAAGCTGATATACCAATAGGAGATATGAAAAATTGTGCTTTTTCTACTACAATTGTTGTAAATGGGCACGGAGAAGCAATTGTTACAGATATTGGAATGAATACAAAAGTTGGTAAAATAGCTAAACTAATAATAAATAATGATTCACCAGAAACACCAATACAAAGAAAATTATCTGAGGTTGGAAAAATACTAGGATTTGCTTGTATAATTATTTGTATTGCAATATTTTGTATAGGTATTTTAAAGAAAATATCTATAGTAGAAATGTTTATGACTTCTATCGGTCTTGCAGTTGCAGCAATACCAGAAGGACTTCCTGCAATTATAACAATAATGTTATCAATAGGTGTAACTAAAATGGCAAAGAAAAATATTATAATTAGAAAATTGCCTGCTGTTGAAACTTTAGGAAGTAGTACAGTTATTTGTTCAGATAAAACAGGAACACTAACTCAAAATAAAATGAAAGTAGTAAGAATAGAAAATGTAAATAGTACAGATAAAAAATTTACGATGACTTTAGCTTGTATGTGTACAGATTGTAATATAGAAACTGAAAATGGAAAAAAGATTGCAAAAGGTGAGGCAACAGAAAATGCTATAGTAAATGAAGCTTTAGAAAATGGAATAGATAAAAATGAGTTATATAGTCAGATGAAAAGAATAAATGAGATTCCATTTGATTCTAATAGAAAGTTAATGACAACAATTCATAAATTTGGAAATAGATACAGAATTATTACTAAAGGAGCTCCAGATATACTTTTAAGTAAATGCAATAAATATTATCAAAATGGAAATGTATTAGATTTTAACTTTACTTTAAAGAATTCTGTATTAAGAAAAAATGATAGATTAGCTGAAGAGGCTCTTAGAGTTTTAGGAGTTGCATATTTAGATGTAGATGTTATTCCAAATAAGATAGATACAAATACCATTGAGAATAATTTAATATTTGTAGGTTTAATAGGAATGATAGATCCTCCAAGAGAAGGTGTAAAAGAAGCAATTGCTGAATGTAATAAAGCAGGAATAAAGACTGTAATGATAACAGGTGACCATATTATTACTGCTAAGGCGATAGCCAAAGAATTAAATATATTAAAAGGTAATGATTTAGCTATAACTGGAACAGAATTAGACAAAATATCAGATAGTGAATTAAGAAAGAATATAATGAATTATAGTGTTTTTGCCAGAGTATCACCTGAACATAAAGTAAAAATAGTAAAAGCTTTTAGAGAAACAGGTGCAGTGGTTGCTATGACTGGTGATGGAGTAAATGATGCACCTGCATTAAAGAATGCAGATATTGGGGTAAGTATGGGGAAAAATGGTACTGATGTTGCTAAAAATGCATCAGATATGATTTTGACAGATGATAATTTTACCACAATTGTAAATGCTGTAAAACAGGGAAGAATAATATTTGACAATATGATAAAAGCAATACATTTCTTGATATCAACAAATATTGCAGAAATTGTTACCATTTTTATAGGACTTATTTTAGGATTTGATACTCCACTTATAGCAATTCAATTATTATGGATTAATTTAGTAACAGACTCGTTTCCAGCGATTGCTCTAAGCCTAGAACCAGCAGAAAGAGATATAATGGAAAGAAAACCAAGGAATCCAAGAAAAAGTATTTTTGCAGATGGATTATGGGGAGAAATATTGACAGAAGGAATAATGATGGGAATAATAACTTTAATAGCATTTACTATAGGAAATAATTATTATGGAATTGATGTTGGAAGAACTATGGCTTTTATAACTTTAGGTGTTGTAGAGCTAATTCACAGCTTTAATTTAAAATCTAAAGAATCAATTTTTAAAACTGGTATATTAAATAATAAATATTTAGTAGGAGCTTTTGTATTAGGTACTTTAATGCAAGTTGGAGTCGTTTGTGTACCTTTTATTTCGAGTAAGTTTAAATTGGTAGCATTGAATAGTACTCAATGGATGTATACGGTTTTAATTTCAATTTCAGTATTAGTAATAATGGAAATACAAAAATGGTATAATCATTTTTCAATTAGAAAAAATAGAGTTTATACTTCTAAAAAAATTTCTGAAATATAAATTTTTTCGGAGATGGGATGGATTTTTCAGACAGAGGGGACGGAGTTTTTGTCTAAGAATTAAAAATTCTTAGACAAAAACTCCGTCCCCATGTCTGAAAAAGTTCTGGCTTTTTTTCCCTATCTGAAAAATCTCAATTTTAAAGAATAAATATAAAATAAAACGACCACAATAAATAAAAAAGGAGATAAAAAATGTTTAAGCCTAAGTGTATTTATTGTGAAAAAAATATAGAAGATTATGAGCTTGGAAGATTTTTATTAGAAAAATTTAAAGATGTTCCAAGAATAGAAAT
This sequence comes from uncultured Clostridia bacterium, assembly GCA_947628395.1. Lineage (GTDB taxonomy): Bacteria > Bacillota > Clostridia > TANB77 > CAG-508 > UMGS1994. The sequence goes on along the minus strand of CANQZP010000002.1, from coordinate 1,020 downwards.
AGAAAATCATAATAATATAGAAGAGATGAGGAAAAAACAAAATAGTGAGTTTCCTAATATGAAGAAAAATTTGATTATAGGTACAAGAAAGACACATAAATATGTTGAGAATCACAAGGTATCAGATTATTTAGTACCATATACATCTTCTGGATGTACTGCAATGTGTATGTATTGTTATTTAGTGTGTAATTATAATAAATGTGCATATTTAAGGTTATTTGTAAATAGAGAAGAAATGTTAAATAAAATTATAAAAACAGCAGAAAAGTCAGAGAAAAATCTTACATTTGAGATAGGTAGTAATAGTGATTTAGTATTAGAAAATGAAATAACAGGTAATTTAGTTTGGACAATTGAAAATTTTGCAAATTCAAAAAAAGGAATGCTTACTTTTCCTACTAAGTTTGATATGATAGATGATATTTTAACTTTAAATCATCAAGGAAAGATAATAGTAAGAATGAGTGTTAATCCTCAAGAGATTATTACAAAAGTAGAATTTGGAACTAGTCCATTAAAGAATAGAGTTGAAGCTATTAACAAGTTAAAAGAAGCGGGGTATAAGATAGGAATTTTAATAGCTCCAGTAGTTTTAGTAGATGGATGGGAGAAGTTATATTCTGATTTAATAAAATATTTATATGAAAATTTAAATGAGCAAGTAAAAAAAGATGTATTTTTTGAGATTATATTTATGACTTATAGCTATGTTCATAGAATGATAAATCAGGATGCTTTTCCTAATGCTATACAGTTATATGAACAAGAAAAAATGACGGGTAGAGGAAGAGGAAAGTATATGTATAGGAAAGATATAAGAGAGGAAGGGGAGAAATTTTTTAGAGAACAGTTAAGTAAATATTTTAAAGAAAATACAATTTTATATATTGTATAATGTATTGAAAGTGAACTGATTTTTTGAGCAGTTTAATCTTATTATAATAGTGAAATAGCGCGAAGGGATTTCCATCTATTTTTTAGGTGTCCGCTGTGGGGACCGATGAGGGCTGTTTAATG
>CANQZP010000001.1 GCA_947628395.1 uncultured Clostridia bacterium | reverse complement strand
AATATGTATGCAGTTAGAATATATAATAGAGCGCTAACTGATGAAGAAATATTGCATAATCAAAGGATAGATATGGAGAAATATGGGGTAGTAGCAGAAGAAGGAGAATAAAAATACAAATGGAAATTTTCAGACAGATGGGACGGCAATGTCTATTTAGTTAAGAAACCATATTTTAAAAAGCAGTATAATAATTGATTTTTAAATAGCCGCGTAAGCAGATCAAACGAGCGGAGTAAAGTAGCGATTGAAGCAACTTACAGATATTTTCGTATTTCGCATTTTCTTCGAAGACCGGGCGATTGATAATCGCCCCTACGGTGAAAAAAGAAATCAATAGAAAAAAGGTGCAGAAATGTAGGTGCGACATGTAGGGGCGACGTGTAGGGGCGACTAGTAGTCGCCCGTTACTACGAAGACTTACCCGATACAATAAAAAATCAATTATTATACTTGCTTTTTGGGGGCATATTTTCTTAACTTAAATAAATATTGCCGTTCCTTATGTCTGAAATTTTTATCACAAAAAACATTTTAAATATCAAAAATTAAAAAGTAAAATATATTGATTTTTTTTGTAAGTTATAATAAAATGAAAACATTATTTAAGAGATTTTTAAATAATATATCACAAAAAGTAAAAAACTTTTTCTTAAATGTTAATATAAATTGACAAATTTTTTATCTTATGCGTTGTTTAATATTAAGAGAAAGTAAGAGGTGGTAGGGATGTTTCAAAATTTAGCAGAAGAATCTGTACAAAATAAAGAGGATGTTAAACCTAATAATTTAAAAAGTAATATTATAAGTAGAGTTTTTAAGATACAAAATATTATTGTATATATTTTATCTTTTTTAATAGCTACAGTAAAAATAGATGATAGTATTACGCCATTTGGTATGGCGATATTTGCTGCGGCTTGTGGAAGTACTGTTCCAGCGGGTATAGTTTTAATTACTACTTTGATTGCAACTTTAGTAAATTTTGGAGTAAATGAATTACTTACATATACCTTAACAGTGCTTGTTTTTGTTTTATCTGTAATAGTGCTTAAACCTAGGGTTGATGAGAATAGAAATGAAAGAGGACGACTTGGAAAAAATCTTTTGTTTTCAATTTTAGTTGTACAAGCTGTAAAGATTTTTATGGGTACAGTAATAGTTTATGATGTAGTTATGGCGCTTGTTATGGCTGTTATTACATACATATTTTATAAAATATTTGTAAATAGTCTTAAAGTTATTGAAGAATTTAATGAAAAAAAGGTTTTTACAATTGAGGAAGTAATAGGGGCAACTGTTCTAGTTTCTATTGCAGCAGTTGCACTTACAAATTATAGAGTTTATGGTTTGTCAATTTCCAATATAATTGCTATTTTTCTTGTCTTAGTTTTAGGATGGAAAAATGGAATATTGGTTGGTTCAACTACTGGTGTATCTATAGGAATTGTTTTAGGAATAATAGGTGTAATTACTCCTATGCAAGTATTATCTTTTGCAGTATGTGGTTTGATTTCAGGTGCACTTAGTAGATTTGGTAAGTTAGGTGTTGCAATAGGTTTCTTGGTTGGAAATACAGTTATATCGTATTTGTCGACAGGAAATTCTGTTCAAATTGTTCAGCTTCAAGAGATTTTAATTGCTTCTATAGGATTAATTTTTGTTCCTAGATATATTGAAATAAATATTGAAAACTTAATAGGAAATACGAAATTGTTAGCTCCTGTTTCTAATAATAGGTTATCAGATAATAGAGATGTAAGTAAAAAGTTAAGTGGAATTTCTGATACGATTTCTGAAATGATAAAAAGCTACGGAATAACAGAAGAAGCGGAAATTTATGAAGAGTTAGAAGGTATTAATAATAGTAGAGAAATGTTTGTTGAAGATTTCTTGAGTAATATTGATGCTTTTCCAAATAATTTTTTATATGAAGATTTAATTGATGTTCAAAACGGTATTATTGAGGACATATATGTTGAGTTAGTTCAAAAAGGAGAAATTACTGATAAAGATTTAATATCTGTTTTTGAGAAGAAGAATAATTTTATAGTTGATAGTGAAGAAAATGATTTAATAAAAATGGATATTGACCAGATTGTAAGAATAGTAAATAGAACATATAGGGTGAATGAGCTTAATTTTGCTTGGAGAAAGAAGATTCAAGATAATAAGCAGACTATTTCTAAACAGCTAAATGGTGTATCAAAGGCAATAACTGAGATTGCGGAGAACATTACTAAGCCTAAAGAAGAAAAATATATGAGTAAAGAGAAAATAATTTCTGAAATGTTAATGCAAAAGGAAATTGAGGCAAGTGAAATAAAAATTAAACAAAATAGAAGCGGAAAATATTTTATAGAAATTTTTCTTCCAGAGGTTTTACAGAAAGAAAAAATTCAGTTTATAGAAAATGTACTTACTAAGGTTTGTAAGGAAAAAATTGTTTTTAGAAAAGATTCTAAACATTTGGATTTAGACAATTATATGCTTAAATATTCTTCAGAGGATAAATTTACTATGCAGATGGGAGTTTCAAAAATTCCTAAGTCAGGAAATAACATTTCTGGTGATAGTGATATTGAAATAAAGTTAGATGATGATAAATGTTTGCTTGCTATTAGTGATGGAATGGGTTCTGGAACTGATGCGAGAAAAAGTAGTCAAATCGTAGTAAAAATGCTTAAAAAACTTTTTGCTGTGGGATTTGAAAAAGAGGATTCTTTGGAGCTTATTAATTCTACTGTAAAGCTTTCTAATGAGGAGATATATTCTACGATGGATGCTACTGTACTTGATTTGTATTCGGGTTGTGCTGAGTTTATAAAAAATGGTGCAGTAAAAACATATATTAAAAATAAAAATAATATTCAGGAAGTAGTTTCTAATTCTTTGCCTCTTGGAATTTTAAATCATGTTGATTTTACTGTATATGATAAAGATTTAAATGATGGTGATATTATTGTTATGTGTAGTGATGGTATTATTGAGTCTAATCAGCAAGAGGAAGATGATAAGTGGTTTGTAAAGCTTCTTAAGAATATTAGTACAAATAATGTGCAGAAAATGGCGGATATTATTTTGAATGAGGCGATAGATAATAATTATGGTATTGCTAAGGATGATATGACTGTTATAGTTACTAAAGTTAATAAGAAGAAAAAATAAAAGATGGGCGGAGACAAGCCCCGCCCCTACAAATATAATTTAAGAAAGTAAAGGGAAAAAGTTTTATTTACTGAATTTTATAATACAATGTAATTTTGATAAATCTTTACTTCGTATTACTACGTAAGACTCGTCTTCAGAGATTTTTGAAAAATTACATATTATTTCATAGCCTAATTTACATTCATTTTTATACATTACTTCTAAATTTGTGTATGAAAAATTTTCATAAATTTCTTCTGGAATAGATTCCATTCCTATTTCTAAATATTTTAAATTATTTACATGATTATTTGTATCAATGTCTCTTCTTTGAATTTTATAAGAAAAAGAATTATCAATTTTTTCTGGTTCAGATAATTTTTCTATTTCTCCTTGAAAAACTTTTTTATCAATATTTTGATAAGCATCCATAATTTCATGGTCAATTTTAGTTAAGGTATGAGTACTTACTTTTATCATTGCCCATTTTGTAGATGCTATTGCAATTAGTTTTCCTTCTTGATTATAGACTTCAAATTCACGGGTACACGTTACTTTATAAAAAGCATTAGCCCAAGTTTTTATATGTATTTTTTCTAGGCAAGATGGCCTTTCAAAGATTTTTACTTTCCAAGCTATTAATAAAAATGTTATATCTGTTTTAGGAATATCTTTTAGTCCATATCCTACAGTATCTGAGTGCATTCCAGCAATATTAATTAAAAAGTTTAAAAGTGATATTTCAGAAAGTTTTCCATCTTTTTTTATATTATCAAAATTAATTAAAAAATCATGTTCAAATATTTTCATAACCGTCTCCTTAAATAAAATGTGTAAATTATTATAACACGTAAATTAAAAAATTAAAATAAATTATAAAGAAAATTGTCAATTCTATTGAAATTTGTACCTAAATTGTGATATATATTATTTAGAGAAATTGTAAGATACAAGGAGGATTTAATGAGAAAAAATAGAGGAAGAAGATATAATACTGAACCAAAATTAAATATGAAAAAAGTGGTTGCTACTGTTATTGCTTTTTTAGTCTTAATTATGGTTATAGTATCAATAGTAATGTTAGTTAAACAAAGTAAAAAACAAGAACTTAAATCAGAAAAAATAAGTTACTTTACCTTGTATACAAATGATAAATGGGGAGTTATAAATAGTAAAGGAGAAGAAATAATTCCTGCTTCATATAATGATATGATTTTTATTCCTAATAAAGATAAAGCTCTATTTGTAGTTACTTATGATGTAGACTATACTGCAGGGGAAGGAAAGACTAAAGTTGTAAATGAAAAAAATGAAGAAATTTTAACTAAATATTCTAATATATATCCAATAGATAATTATATTTCTTCTGATGAAGTTTGGTATGAAGATAATGTTCTAAAATATAAAAAAGATGGAAAGTATGGTTTAATAGATTTTGACGGAAAAGAAATTTTACCTGCTGAATATAATGATATTGCTACAGTAAAAGGTATAGAAAGAAGTATTTTAATTTATAAAGATGGAAAAGTTGGTTTATTTAATAATATTTCTCAAGATATTACTATTGAACCAAAATATAAAGAAATAAGAGCCTTAGGTTCTACTTATAATGATGGATATATTGTAGTTGATGAGAATAATAAGGCTGGAATTATTGGACCTGATAAAAAAGTGATTCTTGAAAATAAATATGATGATATTGCTAATATTTTTGGAAATAATATGTATATAGTTAAAAATGGTGATGTTATTACTGTAATTAATTCAGATGGTACTGTTATTTTAGATAGTGGTTTTGATGAAATTAAGTCTATTAATGGAGATAATATTATAATAAAAAAAGACGGTAAATATGGTGTTGTTAATACTAAAAAAGAAAATGTTATTGGACTTAATTATGAAGATTTAGGCTATGTGCTTGGAGATTTGTATATAGCTAAAAGTAATGGCAAATATGGTGTAATTAATACTGCTGGAGAGACTAAAATAGATTTTAAATACGAAAAAATTTCATATAAGAAAGATGTTGGAATTTTAGAATGTGATAAAGAAGATTATACTTCTGATATTTTCAATAGGAATTGTGAATTTAAGTTAAATGGTACTATATCAAAGACTGATGCTACTGCAGGATATTTGAGAATTAGAGTTGGAGATGAAATTAAGTATTATAATTTAAATTTCGAAGAAAAATCTAATAGAGATGTATTACCTGACAATACTTTATTCTTAGTAAAAAAAGATGGTAAATATGGATATGTAAATAAAGATAATAAACAAGTTGTTGATTGTATTTATGATGATGCAATGGAGCAAAATGAATTCGGATTTTGTGCTGTAAAAAAAGATGGAAAATGGGGAGTATTAAAATCTGATGGAGCTGTTTTGTTAGAGCCTAGCGTAGAACTTAAGGATAATTTATATGTTGATTTTATAGGTAAATGGCATTTATCTGACAACTTAGAGCTTAATACATATACTGATAAATAATATATTTAATACAAATGAGGAGAGATATAGTTTTGGAACTAAAAGTACAATATCAATATTCATATTTCTTATATCCTTTTATGGTTGATGAGGATAAATATGAAAGATATATATTGAAATTATTAAAAGATAAAAATTGTGAACTTAAAATTTTTGAGAAAGAAAAGGATTTAGATTTATATAATTTTTTTAATCCTAGTATAAGATCTCATTATTTTCCTACTTTTGAGCTTAGAGATGAAAGTTTAAAGACTTTTAAAGAAATGCTTCCTGAAAGGCAGAGTAAGGTGCTTGCTGAGCATTCATGTGTATGTTTTAGTTATTTAATTGAGGATAGTATTCAAGGAAAAATGGGAAATGAAAATGGAATATTTTTTAATATTCCTCAGATTGATATTATTTGTTTTAATACTGGAATTTGTTTTATAAGTATAAAAACTCATATGGAGAGTTCAGATAGTTTTTCTGATTTACTTAATTTTAATTATAAATTTAAAGAAATAAATTCTGAGTTTAATGATTTAAAAAAATTTGAAAATATTAATATACAAACTGGGATTTATAAGGATTCTAAAAAGATTACTGATGTAATTCGTGAAATCACAGGAGAAGAGAATAAGAAAAAATTAATTAATAATAAATTTTATACTTTTTCTTATGCTTGTATTGCTTCTGATAGTTGGAATGAACGAAATGAATTTGAAAAAATTGAGAGTGAATTTTTGAAATATGCTAATACTTTTCAAAGTAATTATATTGTTGATTTGAATAAGGAAAGTGAAGAGCAGAATTTGAGTATAATTTCTAAGCTTAAGTATTCTAGGACTGGTATTACTAAGCAAAATTGTAATTTGTTGTGTTCTACGGTTGATATGTATAATTATACAAAACTTCCTTATGAATATGAGACTATGATTTATTATACTTATATTTTAAGGTTGTATCAAAAATTATTTTTGGAGCATATCAATAGTGAGTTCAAAAATTATGATAAGGTTATTAAAATAAGAAAGAAGTTTATTGAGTTTACTAAGACTTTATGGGCAAAGGAAATTACTACAGATGATACTGGTAGTTTGTATTATAGGATTTTGAATGAGACTTTGGAAATTGATGAGTTGTTTGAGCAAATAGGAAAAAAGTATGAGATAATTTATAAGGATTTGAATATTGAAAAAAATAATAGGGATAATGTGATTGTGGTGTTGCTTTTAATTGTTTCTTTGGTTTTGAATACGATTACGATACTTATTCATCTTTATTCTTAAATAAATTTAGAAAAGAGGTTTTGTTTTGGGGTTTGCTTGTGGAACTGATATTATAGAAATTGAAAGAATAAAACAGTCTATTGAAAGATTAGGGGATAAGTTTATAAATACAATTTTTACTGAAAATGAAATTGAGTATTGTGAATCTCATAAGAATATGAAGTATCAGCATTATGCTGCAAGGTTTGCTGGGAAAGAGGCAATTTATAAGGCTTTTTCTGGAATAGAAGAATTGTCTTGGAAAGATGTTGAAATTTTAAGAGATAGTAATGGAAAACCATATGTTAAAATATTAAAAAAGGTTAACGCAGAAATTTCTATAGATATTAGTTTATCTCATTGTAAAGAGTATGCTTCTGCTATGGTAATAATAAAATTTTAGATTAAAAAATGTTGACTTATTTATAGTTTTGGGTGTATTATATTAAAAATAAATATTTTGTGTTGAAGAAGAAGAAATACTAGTTATTTATTTTAGAGAGCAAGTGATGGTGGAATACTTGTAATAAATTTAGTATGGTGGAGCTTTGGAGCAATTTTAAATTAAGGTGTCTAAGAGTTATTCTTAGGAATTAGGGTGGAAACGCGGAAAGAACCTTCGTCCCTAGCAAAAAAGCTAGGAATGAAGGTTCTTTTGAATTCCTAATGAAAAGGAGGAAAAGATATGGTAGATTCAATGGAAAAAATCGTTAATTTGTGTAAGGCTAGGGGATATATTTATCCAGGTTCAGAAATATATGGAGGTTTGGCAAACACTTGGGATTATGGACCTTTAGGGGTAGAACTAAAAAATAATATTAAAAATGCTTGGAGAAAAAAGTTTATTCAAGAGAATGAAAATAACGTAGGTTTAGATGCAGCTATACTTATGAATCCAGAAACTTGGGTTGCTTCAGGGCATGTTGGAGGATTTTCTGATCCACTTATTGATTGTAAAGAATGTAAGACAAGACATAGAGCAGATAAATTAATTGAAGAATGGGCTCATGAAAAAGGTGAAGATATGATTGCTGATGGAATGAGTGATGAGGAATTAATTAACTTTATAAAAACAAATAATATTGTATGTCCTAATTGTGGAAAACAGAATTTTACTGATATTAGAAAATTCAATTTAATGTTTAAGACTTTTCAAGGAGTAACTGAAGATTCTAAATCTGAAATATATTTAAGACCAGAAACTGCACAAGGTATTTTTGTTAATTTCAAAAATGTTATGAGAACAACAAGAAAGAAAATTCCTATGGGAATTGCCCAAATTGGTAAAGCTTTTAGAAATGAAATTACACCTGGAAATTTTACTTTTAGAACTAGAGAGTTTGAACAAATGGAATTAGAATTTTTCTGCAAACCTGGTACTGATTTAGAGTGGTTTGATTATTGGAGAGGTTTTTGCGAGAAATGGTTATTAGATTTAGGAATGAATAAAGAAAATATCAGATTAAGAGATCATAAACCAGAGGAACTTGTATTTTATAGTAAAGCTACTACTGATATAGAGTTCAATTTCCCATTTGGTTGGGGTGAATTATGGGGAATTGCAGATAGAACTGATTATGATTTAGGAAGACATATGGAGCATTCTAAACAAGATTTAATGTATCAAGATATGGATAGTAATGAAAAATATATTCCTTATGTTATAGAGCCATCTTTAGGAGCAGATAGGGTTGCACTTGCATTTTTGTGTAATTCTTATGAGGAAGAAGAAATTGCAGAAGGTGATGTAAGAACTGTTCTTCATTTGCATCCTGCAATAGCACCTTTCAAGGTTGCTGTGCTTCCATTATCTAAGAAATTATCAGATAAATCTGTAGAAATTTATAGAGAGTTGTCAAAAGATTTTATGTGTGATTATGATGAAGCGGGTTCTATAGGAAAAAGATATAGAAGAGAAGATGAGATAGGAACTCCTTATTGTGTTACTGTTGATTTTGATACTTTAGAAGATAATAAGGTTACTATTAGAGATAGAGATTCAATGGAACAAGTAAGAGTTGAAATTTCTGAGCTTAAGGATTGGATAAGTAATAAAATACAATATTAGGAGATAAGAATTGAAAATAGGAATAATATCAGATATTCATGGTAATATTGAGGCTTTGAATGAAGTATTAAAAAAATTTGATGAATTAAAAGTAGACATGATAATATGTTCTGGAGATATAATTGGAATAGGTGTAAATCCAGAAGAAGTAGTAAAAGCATTAATGAAGAGACAAGATATTTTGGTGGCTGTGAGAGGAAATCATGAGAAATATTTATTAGAAGGAATACCAAAAGAAATTCATGATGATAAAAGAAAATTGAGCTATGATGAAATTAAAAATCATGAGTGGACTCATAGTAGATTAAGTGAAAATTCTAAAAAATTTTTAAGTAAATTACCAGTAGAAAAAATGTTACAAATTGAAGGGAAAAAAATATATATAGTTCATTATCCAATGGATGAAAAGGGAAAATATATTAAGCACATAAAAAAGCCTACTGAAGAAGAAAGTATGAAAATGTTTGAAGGAATTGATGCTGATGTGTTTGTGTATGGGCATACACATGAGCCTTCTATAAATATTAAAGATGGAAAACTATATATAAATCCAGGGTCTTTAGGATGTCCTAATAAAAGTAATATTGCAAATAGTGTTTTATTAGAGATAAATGAAAGTGAAATAGAATTTAAGCAATTAAAAATAGAATACGATGTAGATTATGTAATAGAAAAGATAAAGAAAGAAAAGTATCCATTTTATAATAAAATATTAGAAATTTTTTATGGAGAGTAATTTTTCAGGCAGAGGGGACGGAGTTTTGTCTAAGAATTTTTAATTCTTAGACAAATAACTCCGTCCCCCTGTCTGAAACTTTGATTTTTCTCTGCCTCTCCGTGTGAAAGCCTTTTTAGGCATAAATTCTTCATCTTATCATATAATTTATAAAAAGTATGGTGAGGTGAATTTTTTTGTTTATTATAGAGAAAAAAAGAATTATGATGATTTTATCTAGTATTGTTCTTTCTGTTTTTTTTGTGGCTATAGGTATGGGTGAATTAAAAGAGACAGTAATGACTGTTGCCTCACCTGTTAGTAATAAAGTTATTATATTAGATGCTGGGCATGGAAGTCCTGATGAGGGAGCAGAAAGTTCGAATGGGACTACTGAAAATGAAATAAATTTAAAGATTGTTTTAAAAGTGCAAAAGTTATTGGAATCTAGTGGTAGTACTGTTATTTTAACTAGATCTGATGAAAATGCAATTTATGATTTAGATAAAAATACTTTGAGAGAGAAAAAAGTTTCAGATATAAAAAATAGAGTTAAGATAGGAAATGAAAGTAGTGGAGATATTTTAGTTTCTGTTCATTTAAATAAAATTCCTCAAAGTCAATATTCTGGGTGGCAGACGTTTTATAGTAAAAAATCAGAAGATTCTAAAAAGTTAGCTGAGAATTTACAGGTTGGACTTAATGAAAGTATTGAAAAAGAAAATAAAAGAACTGCTTTAAGTATTTCTGGAAAGTATTTGGTAGATCATGTTGAGATACCTATGTCAATAGTTGAATGTGGATTTTTATCAAATCCTGAGGAGGAGAAATTATTACAAACAGATGAATATCAAGATAAGATTGCTTGGGGAATTTATATTGGAATTCAAAATTATTTTAATGCGAAATAGATGAATATAGAGAAAAATATTGATAAAACATATAAAAAATATTATAATATAAGGAGGAGGTTGATAGTATGAAAGAATTAGTTATGGAAGTTACCAATTCTCTTCCAGATACAGCTACTTTTGATGATATTATTGAAGCTATATATATAAGATTAAAAATTGAAGAAGGAATTAAAGATTCACAAATAAATAAAGGATTAACAACAGATGAATTGTTGGAGGAAATTGAAAAATGGAAATAAAATGGACTAATCTTGCCATTAATGATTTAAAAGAATTTTAAGTCAATATCTTTTAAATCTCAAATGTCAAAAAAATTAGGTGATTGATAATCACCAATTATGTTATACTTTCAATTTTTTAATTTGTTTTAATTCTCCTTCTAGTCTTTTTATTGTATTTTGTCTATCTACATAAGAATCTTTATATTCTTGGATAACTGTTTGAAAGTTTTCTATTGTTTCATTTGGTTTTAAAAACATTTGAATTCCTTGTTTATAATATTCTTTATCTTTTTCTCTTTTTGCTTTGTTGTATTTTTCAAAATAATTTCGTGCATTTTCTAATCTTTTAATTTCGTCTTTTACATACTTTAAGTAGTCACTTCTAACTACAATTTCATTTTCTGTATCATCTGCAATTACTTTAAATAAAGCTTTTACGATTTTTTTGTCTATTTTTCCTACAGTAGCATCTTTTATAATCATTTTTAAACCTTCTTGAGGTTTTACTGGTTCTGAATTTTCAATTAATATGTTTAAAGTTTCTATAATTCCAATATGTGTTTTATATTGTCTTTTAGCACTTATTGCTTCAAACTCATCAGCAACACGAATAATTTGTGCTTCATAAGGTATATCTTTTTTAGTAAGTCCGATTAGGGTATCCACTTCCGTTTAATCCTTCGTGATGATATAGAGCTCCTGCTGCATAAGGTCTTAGTTTCAAATCTTTCATACACATATTGTATCCAATTGTAGTATGTGTTTTCATTATTTCATATTCTTCGTCTGTTAATTTAGATGTCTTTTGTAATATACTTGGTGGTATAAACATTTTCCCTAAATCGTGAAGATATGCACATATTGTTGTATAGATAGTAAATCCTTCGTCCATATTTAGATATTGGCAAAGTCTGCAACTTATATTTGCAACATTTTCACAATGTTTACGAGTGTAAACATCTAGGCTGTCTAACATAGCTAATTGATATCTTTTTGTTTGTTCTAGATTATAAGATTTTAAAGCGGTTCTACTATAAAAATCAAATTCTTCTTTCATATTTTTTCTCACATTCTTTTAAATATATACAATTTTATTGTATATAAAAAAAATAAAATGGTCAAGGGTAAATATTAGAAGTTTTATGAGATAGAAAAAGGTGCGAAAAAATGGATAACTTTTAAATAAAAATTGCTTGATAAATGTTTTAATTTAATATATCATAATTGTGTATTAATTTAAATTGTAGAAAGAAAAGGACTTTAGATATGTATTTAAAAAGATTAGAATTACAAGGATTTAAATCATTTGCAGATAAGACAGTTTTTGATTTTTTGCCAGGAATTACTACTGTTATAGGACCTAACGGTTCAGGAAAAAGTAATATTTCAGATGCTATTAGATGGGTTTTAGGTGAGCAAAGTATGAAATCACTTAGAGGTTCTAAAACAGAAGATGTTATTTTTGCAGGTACTCAAAATAGAAAGTCTTTAGGATTTGCTGAAGTTTCTATTATAATTGATAATCAAGATGGAAAGCTTCCAATTGAATTTGGAGAGGTTACTGTTACTAGAAGATTGTATAGAAGCGGTGAGTCTGGATATTTTATAAATAAAACTCCTTGTAGATTAAAAGAAATATTAGAATTGTTTATGGATACAGGAATTGGTAAAGATGGCTATTCTATTATAGGTCAGGGAAAAATAGATGAAATTTTGAGCAATAAATCTGAGGAGAGAAGACATATTTTTGAAGAAGCTGCTGGAATTGTAAAATATAGAACAAGAAAAGTAGAGTCTGAAAAGAAATTAGAACAAACAAAAGTAAATCTATTAAGAATAAATGATATTTTATCTGAAATTGAAGGGAATATTGAACCTCTTAAGGCTCAGTCAGATAAAGCAAAAAAATATCTTGACTTAAGAGACGAACTTAAAAGTATTGAGATAGGTTTGTTTATTCATAATATAGATGAATATAAAAGAAAAATAGAAGAGGTTTTAAAAGAAGAGGACATCTTTTCTACTCAGGCTGTTAGAGAAGAAGAGAGACTATCTAATATTCAAGAACAAAAAGAAGCTTTAAAAAAAGCGCTTGATGAGATTACTGCTAAGATTGAAGAAATGCAACATTTAAGTTTTGAAAGTGAGAAAAAGAAGGAACAAATTACTTCAGAAATTCAAATTAATCAAGAAAGAATTGTTAATAATAAAGAAAATTATGATAGATTTGAAGTAGAGATTGAAGATTCTAAGAAACTTATTTCAGATTTGGAAGAAGAAAAGAACCAAAAAGAAAGTAAAAAATCTAATTTGCTAGAAAATAAGAAGAAATTTGATTTAGAGCTAGAAGAAAAAGAAGCAAAATTAAAGGAAATAACAGAAAAGTTATCTAGTGAAGAATTAGAAATTGAGAAGAAAAAACAAATTGTAGATAAAAATATAGATGAAAAATATGAGATGACTAATAATATAAGTACATTGAGCGCTAATGTTGAAAATGCTAATAAAAGAATCTCAGTTCTTAATAATGAGATTTCAAGTCAAGTATCTGAATTAGATGCTTCTAGAATAAAAAAAGATGAAATGGGAAAAAACTTTTATGAAATCGAAGCAAAGAGAAATGAAATACAAAGTAGTTTAGCAGAGATAGATGAAAAAAGAAAGACGGCTGAAGCTAAGTTAAAGGGATTTACTGAAAATATAAACCAAATTGAAACTCAAATTAGGATGAAAGATTCTAGATTAAAATTTTTGGAGGAAACTGAAAAAGAAAAAGAAGGATATATAAGAAGTGTAAAGTCTATTTTATTGGATTGCGAAAAAGATAGGGCTTTAAATAAAGGTGTTCATGGAGTTTTGGCTAATTTAATTTCAGTACCAAAAGAATATGAAGTTGCTATTGAGATGACTTTAGGGCAATCAATGCAAAATATTGTCACAGATACTGATCAAGATGCTAAAAGATTAGTTGAGCATCTTAGAAAATTTAAGCTAGGAAGAGCTTCTTTCTTGCCTATTTCTTCTGTTAATGGTAAGAAATTAGATAAAATCAATAAAACTGAAGGAGTAATAGGAATTGCATCAGAACTTATAAAGTTTGATAAAAAATATTCTGGAATTATAGATAATTTACTTGGTAGAACAGTTATTGTCGATAATATGGATAATGCTATTTTACTTGCGAATAAAAATAAGCATAGTTTCAAAATTGTTACTTTAGAAGGTGATGTTATAAATCCTTCTGGAATGATTTCTGGTGGTAGTGTTGCTCAAAAGACTGTTAATATTTTGGGACGTTCTAGAGAAATTGAGGATTTGAAAAAAGAAATTAATAATTTGAAAAAGAAATTAGAAAAAATAAATAAAGAAAAATCAGAGTATGAAGAAGAAATAGAAGATACTTTGGAGATGGTAAGTAGCTTAGAAAAGGAAATGCAGGATAGTGAAATTGTTTATGCAACTGAGAAACAGAAGGTTGTAAGTGTTGAAAGTGAGATTCAAAAAATTGAAGAGAGATTGCAAAAATTAAGACAAGAAAAAGAAGAAGTGTCTAAACAAAAAGATGAAGATATAAAATCTCAAGAGGAATTAAATTCTAAAATTAAAAATTTAGAGGAAGAAAATGAGGCTTTAAATGGGGAAATTGCTGAATTTTCTTTAAAGAACAAAGACAAACAAAAGGATATTGATGATTTGAATTTTGATATTACTAATTTAAAAATTTCTGTTTCTTCTTTTGATGAAAGTGAAGTTTCTATTAAGGAAATGATAGAAAGAATTGATTTAGATATTGATAAGACAAATCAGGTAATAGAAAATAAAAAGAATCAAAGAGAGAAGATTTTAGAGGATAATAAGGAATTAGAAAATAGAATTGAGGAGTTAAAACTAGAGATTGAAAATTTGAAAAATGAAGTTGAAAATGGAAATACGAAGGTTACTGATTTAAAAGAGGAAAGAGTAAATAAAAATAAAAAGTTAGAAGAGACAGAAGAAGAAATTGGTGACCAATTGAAGAAAATTGAAGACATTAAAAATCAGCTTGCTAAATGTGAAGTTCGTAAGTCTAAGAATGAATATGAGCTTGAGCAGGTAATTTCTAAGATGTGGGAGGAATATGAGATTACTCCTGGAGACCCTGGAGAATATAAGAAGCCTGATAATGTTAAGTCTGTGGAGAAGAAGGTTGCTGAAATTAGGGCAGATATTAAGGATTTAGGTAGTATTAATGTTGATTCTATTGAGGAATACAAACAGGTAAAAGAAAGATATGATTTTATGTCTGAACAGAGGCTTGATTTAGAAAATACTGTTGCTAAATTGAAGAAAGTAATTACTGATATGGTAGACATAATGAAAAAACAATTTGACAAAAACTTTAAAATTATTAATAAAAATTTTGGTGAGGTTTTTGTTCAATTATTTGGTGGAGGAAAGGCTGAACTTAAACTTACTGATGAAGATAATATTTTGGAAAGTGGAATTGAAATTGAGGTTCAACCGCCTGGAAAGAAACTTCAAAATATGATGTTATTATCTGGTGGTGAGAAGGCTTTTACTGCAATTGCTTTGTTGTTTGCGATTCTTAAGATTAATCCTGCTCCTTTCTGTGTTTTGGATGAGATTGAGGCTGCTTTGGATGATGTAAATGTTTATAGGTTTGCTGATTATTTGAAGAAGTATACTGATAATACTCAGTTTTTGGTTATTACTCATAGGAAGGGTACTATGGAGGCTGCGAATACTGTTTATGGTGTGACTATGGAGGAGAATGGAATTTCTAAGTTGTTGTCTCTTAAGCTGAAATAATTAATTTTGCGGATTGTATTAACCTAATATTTTTTGTTCCTTGCTGGTCGGTGGCTATCTTCAAAGGAGAAGGACTCCCAAACTGCGCGTCACGTCAAAATATTAGGTTAATACTATGTTTGCAAATTGAATTTTTCAGACAGAGGGGACGGAGTTATTTGTCTAAGAATTTTCATTTCTTAGACAAAAACTCCGTCCCCATGTCTGAAAATTACAAGAGAAAGGATTTTTTAAAATGGATTTTTTTGATTCTCATGCTCATTATAATGATGAAAGGTTTTTGGAAAATAGAGATAATTTAATAAAAGAGATGTATGAAAATGAAATTACTAATATTGTTTGTAGTGGATATAATTTGGATTCTTCCACAGATGCAATAAATTTATCAAAAAGTTTTCCACATATTTTAGCAACTTGTGGAATTTCACCAAATGATATTACACAGGATGTGGATAAAGATGTAGAAAAAATAGAGTTGCTTGCTAAGGAGGATAAGGTTGTTGCTATTGGTGAAATTGGTTTAGATTATTACTGGAATAAGGATAATAAGGAGAAGCAGAGGGAGGTTTTTATAGCTCAGATTGATATTGCAAATAAACTTAATCTTCCAATTGTTATCCACACAAGGGAGGCAACTGTGGATACTATAGAGATTTTAAAGGAAAATTTACCTGTTAAAAGAGGGGTTTTTCATTGTTGTCCTTTGAATCAGGAATTAATAAAAGAGGGACTTAAGTTAGGTTTTTATATTTCTTTTAGTGGTAATATTACTTTTAAGAATGCTAAGTCTGAGGACTGTATTAAATTAGTTCCACTGGATAGGTTGCTTATAGAGACTGATAGTCCTTATTTGTCTCCAGAGCCTTTTAGGGGGAAGACAAATACGTCTTTAAATGTGAAGTTGGTGGCTAAAAAGATAGCAGAGGTAAAAGAGTTAAGTTTATCTGAGGTTGCGAAAATAACTAATGAGAATGCTAAAAGAATTTTTGAAATAAAATAAAAGCTGGTTCTATGAAGATGGGCGGACGAAAGTAGGGGCAGGCCTTGCGTCTGCCCTTATATCTTTTTTCCTCTATTCTATAAATTATTTATGATTTAAAGTTAAGATGGTTTAACTCTTGAAAAGTGAGAAGAAGTGTAGTATAATATCATGAGTTTATTTAAGTAGTAGAGATTATGCTCTACTGGAAAGGATGATAATTTTTATGTTTCAAAAGTTAGAGGCTGTTGAAAAGAGATATGAGGAATTAAATAAATTGATTAGCGATCCTGAAGTAATTGCTAAACAATCTGAATGGCAAAAATATATGAAGGAACATAGTGAGATTGTTGATGTAGTTGAGAAATATAGAGAGTATAAAAAAGTAAAAGAAGCATTAGATGAAGCAAAAGAGATGCTTAGTGATAGAGATTTAAAAGAGCTTGCTGAAATGCAGATTGAGGAATGTAAAGAAAAGCTTCCTAAGATAGAAGAAGAATTAAAATTACTTTTAATTCCTAAGGATAAAGATGATGATAAGAATATTATTTGCGAAATAAGAGGCGGAGCTGGTGGTGAAGAAGCAGCTTTATTTGCAGGTACTTTATTTAGAATGTATTCTATGTATGCTGAAAGAAAACATTGGAAGCTTGATATTTTAAATGAAAATGAGACTGGACTTGGTGGGTATAAAGAAATTTCATTTATGATAACTGGAAAAGGAGTATATAGTAGACTTAAGTTTGAGAGTGGTGTTCATAGAGTTCAAAGAGTTCCAGATACTGAAAGTAGTGGAAGAATTCATACATCTACTGCTACTGTTGCTGTTTTACCAGTTGTTGAAGATGTTGAAATAGATATTAATCCTGCAGATATCAGAATGGAAGTTTATAGGGCTTCTGGTGCTGGTGGTCAACATGTTAATAAAACTTCTTCTGCTGTAAGACTTATTCATGAGCCAACTGGGATTGTTGCAGAGTGTCAGACTGAACGTTCACAAGTTCAAAATAGAGAGTATGCTATGAGATTACTTAGATCGAGATTATATGAAATGGAGAAAGAAAAACAAGATGCAGAGCTTGCAAATGAGAGAAAATCTCAAGTTGGAAGCGGTGACAGGAGTGAGAAGATTCGTACGTATAATTATCCTCAAGGACGTATAACTGACCATAGAATAGGTCTTAGTATTTATCAAATGGAAGATTTTTTAAATGGAAATTTAGATGAAATGATAGATAGTTTAACAGCTGCTGATAGGGCTGAAAAACTTAAAGGTGGGGAAGAATAATATGAATAATATAGAAATAATAAAAAGAAAAGCAGTACAAATTTTTTCAGAAGAAGATTTTGATAAAAAAATTAATAGTGGAAAAAAATTAACAATAAAACTTGGAGCTGATCCATCTAGACCAGATTTACATATTGGTCATAGTGTAGTTTTAAGAGTGCTTAAACAATTTCAAGATATGGGACATGAAGTTGTTTTTGTAGTTGGTGATTTTACTGGAATGATAGGTGATCCATCAGGAAAGAGTAAAACTCGTCCAGCTTTAACTTTTGAGCAGACTAGAAAATCAGCAGAAACTTATTTAGAGCAAGCAACAAAAATATTAGATAAAGATAAAACAAGAATAGTTTTCAATTCAGATTGGTTATCAAAGATGAGTTTTGAAGATGTAATAAAACTTACAAGTAAGTATACAGTTGCAAGGATTATGGAGAGAGATGATTTTAAAAATAGATTTGAAAATAATTTACCTCTTTCTATGCACGAATTGTTATATCCACTAATGCAAGGATATGATTCTGTTGCATTAAATGCAGATATAGAGATTGGCGGAACAGATCAAACTTTCAATCTTTTAGTAGGTAGGGAATTACAGAAGGATTATGGACAAGAAAGCCAAGTTGTTATGACTTTCCCATTACTAGTTGGGTTAGATGGAAAAGAAAAAATGAGTAAATCTTTAGATAATTATATTGGAATTTCTGATGCACCATTTGATAAGTTTGAGAAAAGTATGAAAATACCAGATGATGTATTAAGACAGTATTTTGAATTAGCAACAGACCTACCAATGGAAGAAATTGATAAGATTATGAGTGGTGATATTAGAGAAGCTCACATGGAATTTGCTAAAGAATTATTAAAGATGTATGATGACGTAAATGAATTTGAAGAGATAAAAAATAGATATTTGAAAATCGCAAAAGGTGGAATTCCACAAGATATTCCTGAAGTTGAAGTATCAGAAAAAGAAATTAATATTTGTGAGTTATTATTACGTGTTGGTTTCGCTAATTCAAAAGGTGAGGCAAAAAGAATGATTACAGGAAAAGGAGTAAAAATTAACTCTGTAGTAGAAGAGGATATAAACGATATTATTAATCTTGATGAAGAAAAAGTTATTCAGTTTGGTAAAAATAGATTTGTAAGAGTAATTAGAAAAAGTTAAAAAACTTGACAACATTTTAAATTTATGTTAATCTAAAAACATTAAGGAGAGTAATTATGAATAAAGAAATATTTTTAAACGAATTACATCATCATCGTAGGAGCTTGTAACTATTGTCTGAGTAAAGACGTAGGTGCAGGCTAAATTCCTTGTGCCTACGATAGTTTAAAAATATTTATTAAAAGATAGATTAGATATAAAACTATTTGTAGGAAATTATTTTTACAAATAGTTTTTTTGTATATAAAAAAACTTAGGTTATATGACTTACCTGGACTGTTTCTAATCTATCTTTATTTTGTTTTTAAATATTTCTAATTTCATAAATCTTCTAAGAAAGAAAGGTGATTAACATGATAAAAATAAATGAAGGAATTGTTTTTAGTAATGATATTTTCAGAATTTTAAATGGTAAAAATGCTCTGGATTTTGATTATACTAAAAACGGATTAATTGTTCCTAAAGAATGTCAAATAGAAGTTCTAAGAGAAGACTTTAAAAAAGATACAAATAAAATTTTTGATAACAAGGTTGTTATATTTAGTGAAAAAGATATGCAAAATTTTATGTATGATTCTTTAGAAGATTCATTAGGTTATCCTATTGTTTCACTAGACAAAATATATTTTGAAGGTGATAATGATAGTATATTCTTAGACTGTACTAGATTAGATAAATCTAAAGAATTAGTTTCAAGAAAAAATCCAAATGATTTAAAAAGTGTAGATAATCAGATAAAAAATATTTCTCAAAAACTTACTGAGGAGAAGAGAAATGAGATTATATTAGTTGATGATGTAGTATTTTCAGGAAATGTACTTAATAATCTGATAAAAAAATTTAAAGAAAATGGTGTTGATGTAAAAGGTATAAGAGCATCAATTTCAACTGAAGCTGGATATAAATATTTTAATAAAATATTAGAAAAAGGCTTGAAATGTGGTTGCCTATTAGGAGAAAATGTTATTGATCAAATATGTGAAAGAGATTTTTATTTTGGAATTGCACAATCAGGAATTTCTGTGGCGAATGAAACAAAGGGAATTTTAAAATCTCCATATTTCAGACCATTTGGAGATGCTGTAAATCGTGCATCAATTCCAAGAAAATATGAAGATTATTTTTCAAAGAGTTGTCTTATGAGATCAATATTTTTATGGAAGTGTATTGAAGATAATTCTGGAAGAAAAGTTACTATGAGTGATATGCCAGAAAAAATCATCAATACTAATAATGATGATAGAGTTATAAATATTTTAAAGAAAGGATTGATTTATTATGAAAAAAATGCAAATAGGGATTATGGGGAGTGCCGCTGATTTAAATTATGGAGAAGATCTTGTAGAATTTGCAAAAGAAGTAGGAAAATTAATTGCTCAGAGTGGAAATATATTAGTTTATGGAGCTGAAAAAGATTATAGTTCTTTATCAACAATAGCTGCGATAGAGGCTAGTAAAAATGGAGGAATGACAGTAGGAATAACTTATGGAAAAAATAAAGAAATTTGTGGTGATTTTAGACCTGATGTTTTAATTCCATCTGGATTAGATGTTGGAGGAGGTAGAGAATTTACACTTGTTCTTTCATGTGATGTAATTATAGCAATTAGTGGTGGTTCCGGGACATTAACAGAAATGGCTATAGCATATCAGGCAGGAATACCAATTATAACTGTTTCGGGATTTGGTGGATGGTCTGAAAAACTATCTGATACATTTTTTGATGAGAGAAAAAGATTAAAATGTATTGAAGTGAAAAGTCCGAAAGAAGCAGTAGAAAAAGCAATAAGATCTTTGTAGCCCAAAGGGGACACCTTCCAAAAGTCTCAGTCTGAGACTTTTGGAAGGTGTCCCCTTTGGGTTGTCCTTTTGTTTGAAAGAAGTTTTGACAAATGAAATTTTAAGTGTTATTATATTGAATAAAAAAATTGGGTAAAAAAAATGGATAGTAAAGTATATGATTTATTAGAAAAGTTAGAAATAGAATATGATGTTATAGAGCATCCGCCACTTTTTTCATCTGAGGATACTGAAAAATATAATATAAAGATTGATGCTAAAATATGCAAAAATCTTTTCCTTAGAAATAGTAATAAAAGTAAATATTATTTATATATAACAACAATAGACAAAAGGGTAAACTTAAAAGAACTTCAAAGTCAGTTACAAGAATCAAGATTAAGCTTTGGCGATGAGGATGCTTTATATGAAAAATTAAAAATTAAAAAAGGTTCTGTTTCAATATTTAATATTGTAAATGTAGAAAAATTAGATGTAACTATTATTATAGATAAAGAAATATTTGATTGTGAAAAAGTAGCTTTTCATCCAAATATAAATACTTTATCAGTAACATTTAATCCAAATGGATTAGAAAAAATATTGAGATTCTACAATATTGATTTTATAAAAATTTAAATAGGATAAACCGTTGATTATATAGAGTGGACGGAGTTATTTGTCTAAGATTTTGGAGAATCTTAGACAAATAACTCCGTTCCCCTGTCTGAAGCTTTGCTTTTTTTGTTCTTTTGCTATTCTATTTTCTTTTGTTGGTATAAAGTTTTTTTACGTGAATATTATTAAGAGAAAATGGTAGGATGGTGATAGTTTTGGGATATGTTATAAAAACTACATTACTTGGATTATTTTTTGGTACGTTTGGTACTACTTTAGGTGGAATTCTTGGTAGTTTGTTTAATATAAAGTCTAATAGGAAGCTTAGTTTTATTTTAGAGTTTGCGGCGGGTCTTATGCTTGCTATTATTTGTTTTGAGCTTATTCCTGAATCGCTTGCTATATCTGATATATCAAGTTCTCTTATAGGAATTTTAGTTGGTGTAGTAGCTATGATTGTTTGTGATGGTAAGATCAAAAGTATGACTAAGTCTAAGGGTGGAAAGCAGGGGGATTTATTGAGAACTGGAATTGTAGTTGGTATTGGATTGGCTGTTCATAATCTTCCAGAGGGTTTGGCAATTGGAAGTGGTTTTGATGCTTCTACTAAACTTGGTTTTTCACTTGCTATTGCTATTTTAATTCATGATATTCCAGAGCGGAATTTCTATGGCAGTTCCTTTGAAGAATGGTGGGATGACTGCTAAGACTGCTGTTATTTATACAGCTTTATCAGGTGTTACTACTGGAATTGGAGCTTGTATTGGGGCACTTATTGGTATTATTTCTGAATCTTTGATTAGTTTTTCTTTATCTTTTGCGGCTGGGGCTATGCTTTATATTGTTTCTGGTGAGCTTATTCCTGAGTCAAAGAAGATGTATCAGGGAAGGTTACCTATTATAGGGAATATTATAGGTTTTTTGATGGGAATTGCGGCAATGTATGTGTAGAAAAATAAAACAAATTAAAAAAGAAAAAGTAAATACTGTATTGACATTTTATTAATTTAAAAATATAATACAAACATAAATTCGCAAAAATAGGAGAAATAAATGAGTGATATAATAGATGAATTAAATGATAAACAAAGAGAAGCGGTTTTGGCTACGGAAGGGCCTTGTTTGGTTATTGCGGGGGCTGGTAGTGGTAAGACTAAGGTTCTTACTCATAAGGTTGCATATTTAATGCATGAAAAGGGTGTTAAACCTTGGAATATTCTTG
This sequence comes from uncultured Clostridia bacterium, assembly GCA_947628395.1. Taxonomy (GTDB): domain Bacteria; phylum Bacillota; class Clostridia; order TANB77; family CAG-508; genus UMGS1994. The sequence goes on along the minus strand of CANQZP010000001.1, from coordinate 42,118 downwards.
CTATTACTTTTACTAATAAAGCTGCAAATGAAATGAAGGAAAGAGTTGAAAAGCTAGTTGGTGAAGTTGCTAAAGATATGTGGATTGGTACTTTTCACTCTATTTGTGTTAGGATTTTAAGAAGATATATAGATAGAATAGGTTTTACATCTTCTTTTATTATTTTTGATACTTCTGATCAAAGAACTTTAGTTAAACAGTGCTTAAAACAGCTAAATATAGATGATAAATTATTTACAGATAGATCTGTTCTATCTGAAATTAGTAATGCAAAAAATGAGATGTTAGAGCCAGATATGTATGCGGTTAGAACTAATGGAGAGTTTAGAAAACAGACTATAGCTGAAATTTATAAGTTATATCAGAGTAAATTAAGGGAAAATAATGCTATTGATTTTGATGATATTATCAATTATACAATCAAGATTTTGTCTGAAAATCCAGATGTTTTAGAATATTATTCTGATAAATTTAAATATATTTTGGTTGATGAATATCAAGATACTAATAAGGCTCAGTTTACTTTAGTTTCTATGCTTGCTGCTAGGTATGGAAATATTACTGTTGTTGGAGATAATGATCAAGGTATATATTCTTTCAGAGGAGCAGATATTACTAATATATTAAATTTTGAAAAAGATTTTCCAGGAACAAAAATCATTAAACTTGAGCAAAATTATAGATGTACTCAAAATATTTTAGATGCTGCAAATTCTGTTATAAAAAATAATGAGACTAAATATGAGAAGAAATTATGGACTGAAAATGGTAAAGGTAATTCTTTAAATATTTATAGAGGAACTGATGAATATGATGAGGCAAATTATATTGTAGAGCAAATTAATAGACTTAGAAGAGAAGAATATTTGACTTATCAAGATTTTGCTGTACTTTATAGAATGAACAGCCAATCTCGTAGTATTGAGGATATTTTAAGAAGAGAAGATATTCCTTATAGAATTATTGGTGGATTAAAGTTCTATGAAAGAAAAGAAATTAAAGATATAATTGCATATTTAAGATTGATTCAAAATACTGCTGATAATCTAAGTTTGACTAGGATTATAAATGAGCCTAAAAGGGGAATAGGAAGGACAAGTTTAGAAAAAGTAGAAATGCTTGCTGCTCAAAATGGTGTATCAATGTATGAAGTTATAAAGAGAGCTGATGAATTTGGACTTGCTAGAGTATTTTTAAATTCTAGAGAATTTGTATCTCAAATTGAAGAATTGAGAAATTTGAAAGATGATGTTTCAATTACAGAACTTATAAAAGATACTTTGAAAAAGACAGGATATATAAAGGCATTAGAAGATGAGAATACTGCAGAAGCAGAAACAAGATTAGAGAATTTAGATGAGTTCTTGACTGTTGCAATGGAGTTTGAAGAAGAGATGGCTGAAAATTCTTTAGAGGAATTTTTAGAGGGGATTACTTTATCTACTGATTTGGATAATGCTAGTGATGAAGAAGACCAAGTTACGCTTATGACTCTTCATAGTGCTAAGGGATTAGAGTTCCCGGCAGTATTTTTAGTAGGAATGGAAGAGGGGGTTTTTCCAGGATATAAATCTATTGGAGAACCAAAGGAATTGGAAGAGGAAAGACGTCTTGCTTATGTTGGAATTACTAGGGCTAAACAAAATTTATTTATAACTTGTGCTAGACAAAGAACTATTTTTGGTTCTACTAGTTGTAATCAGGTTTCTAGATTTGTTAAAGAAATTCCAAAAGAATTGTTAGATGGATATGATGAAGCTTTTGGAGATGTAGAAGAGAAAAAATCTTACGGAGATTATAAATACGAATGGAGTTATGGTTCAAATAGTAAAGTTAATTCATATAAAGTTCAGATGGCAGATAGTTTTGTATCTAAGAAACCAGAATTTCAATTTAGAACTGCAGAGAGTTTCCTAAGTAATCTAGGAAAACAAAAGAATAGTGATATTGATGTTTCTATTTATAGAGCAGGTCAAAGGATTTTCCATAAGAAGTTTGGAGAGGGTAATATTAATTATGTAGAAAAAGAAGGAGACGATATGAAGGTTGATATTACTTTTGATAAGATTGGCCATAAGAGGCTTATGGCTAAATATGCAGGGTTAGAGATTATTGATTAAAATTTTTTCAGACATGGGGACGGCAATGTCTATTTAAGTTAAGAAAAATTTTTTCACTCATTAAAGCAGTATAATAATTGATTTTTAAATAGCTGCGCAGCGACCAAACGAGCGAAGCGAGTGCGATTGAAGCAACTTACAGATATTTTTGTATTTCGCATTTTCTTCGAAGAACGGGCGATTGATAATCGCCCCTACGAAATACTTTTTAATCTGAAAGTTGCGACAGCAAAGCTATAAAAAAATCAATTATTATACTTGCTTTTTTTGGGGTATATTTTCTTAACTTAAATAGGCATTGCCGTCCTTGTATCTGGAAAAACTTAATATTTAGTATAAAATACTTGAGAAATGTCAATACTAAAGTGTATAATAATTCCAATAGTATTTAAAAAACAATAGTATTGGAAAAATAATTCCAACACTATTGACGATATCGTGTAATTAGTGTATACTAAATATGAGGTGATAGAAATGATAGAAAGGCAAGAATATCTTAAACAATTGATAAATTTTAAAGATCAAGACCTAATAAAAATTGTAACAGGTGTTAGAAGATGTGGAAAATCTACACTGTTTGATTTATATATTGATTATTTAAAACAAAATGGGGTTTCAGATGACCAAATAATAAAAATAAATCTTGAAGATCCTGATATGTATTTTGATGATTATATGCAATTATATGATTATATAAAGGAAAAATTAAACAAAAATAAAATGAACTATATTTTTATAGATGAAGTTCAAATGATTGAGGATTTCCAAAAAGCAGTTGACGGTTTGTATATCAAAAAAAATGTTGATTTATATATAACTGGTTCAAATGCATATTTATTATCTGGAGAACTTGCTACTCTTTTATCAGGTAGATATGTTGAAATTAAAATGTTACCCTTGTCTTTTAAAGAATATTTATCAGCATTTGATAAAAATATTGATAAAGAGAAAAAATTATTGGACTATTTTAAATATGGTTCACTTCCTCAAACTGTGGAGTTATTTAAAACTAATCCAGATACAATAAATAGCTATTTAGACGGTATTTTTTCTACAGTAGTCTATAAAGATATAATGTTAAGGAATAATATAAATAATAAATTGATTTTAGAAAGTGTAATTAAATACATTCTTGACAATATAGGAAGTCAAATTTCAACAAAAAAAATAAGTGATACTTTGACTAGTATGAATAGGGCTACAAGTAATCATACAGTAGAAAATTATATTTCAGCTTTTTTAGAGGCATTTTTATTATATAAAGTAGATAGATTTGACGTAAAAGGAAAAAATGTACTTTTTAGCGGATATAAATATTACGCTGTAGATTTAGGTTTTAGAAATTTTTTACTTGGGAAAAAAGCTGGTAATGATATGGGGCACATATTAGAAAATGTAGTGTTTCTGGAATTATTAAGAAGAGGCTATAAAGTTTATACAGGTAAAGTTGATGAACTTGAAATAGACTTTGTAGCTGAGAATAAAGATGGATTTATATATTATCAAGTAGCTTTAACAACAAGAGATGAAAAGACTTTAGAAAGGGAATTAAAATCATTACAAAAAACAGGAGATTATTATCCAAAATATATTTTGACTATGGATAGGGATTTAGAAGCTGATTATAATGGAATTAAAAAGATTAATGTGATAGATTGGTTATTAGAATGATTTAAGATGATAAAAAACATGGGGGCGATTTTAATCGCCCGCAAAACATTATGATTGCACTTCTGTTTTTACTTGGTTTATTTCTTCTTGGCTTGCTTGACTTGCGGGAGTATAATATCCTTTAAGCTGAGCTACTTTGAATAAGTCATATTGAAAAGTTTCACAAGAATTTCTAAGTTCTTGAATTGTTTGTCTCAAATTTGTATTTTCTGCTTCTACTATTACTCCTTCGTAAGTCTTTAAAGTACTTTTTGTTCCTTCTAAAATATCATTTACCATATATTTTTCGTCCATAAAAACCTCCTATTCACATAAAAATGACATTAATTTTTGCTTTGTATTTAAGCAGTCTTGAGCTGATTTTGTAAACATCTGCTTAATTTGTGGATCTACGCAACTATTAGCATAGTTAGTTAATTTTTGATAATTTGTATCTTGACTACCGATTAGATGTCTTAAATCTTGTAATTCTATTTGACTTAAGTTTGGCATAAATGCACCTCCATTTCATTTATACTATTATTTACAATAAATAAAAAAATATGTAATATTTGACTAATAAAAATTAATATTGTATAATAAATAGGCTCGAAAAAATAAAAAAATTAAAAGAAAATTAAGGAAAATAGTAAAATAAAACTTCAAATTTAACTTAAATGAAAAATATGAATTTGAAAAAATATTTTTAATGAGATATAATAGTAATGTAAATTTCCGTAAGATTTGATAAGAGGAATTATAAGGAGAAAATAATTTTTATGAGGAGTATTTTAATTAATTTAAGAAAGTCATTAAAATTAATAATATTATTTGGTTTAGCTTTTTTTATCATATTTATGATAATGTATTTTATTTATAGACCTGTATATATAGTAAAATTAAATGGAGAGACTTTAGGATATATTGAAGACAAATCAAAATTACAAGACAAAATCAATGAATACATGTCAACAGGAGATAACGAAGATATTGCGTTTGTAGAGTTTGATACATTACCTGAATATGAAACTTGTTTTTCAAGAAAAGATAATGAAACTTCTGATGACAAGGTTTTAGATACGGTACTTGCTACAGGTACAGCTTATTATAAATATTATGCAATTTTAGAGGGAAATGAAGAAAAATATTATGTTAAAACTTATGAAGAAGCTGAAAACGTAATTAATGCTTTAAAAGAGAAAAAAAGTACAAATATTGATTCTATAAAATATAATGTAAAATATGAGACCGAGCAAAAAGAATTTTCTGATAAAGATAAAATAGTTGCAGGGTTATTCAAAGAGCCGGTTGTACAAAAACAAGTAACAACTCCAAAGAAAACTACATCTTCAGCTACACGTTATGCTGCTACTGGAAGTGTTAATACTGCTCAAACAGTTTCATATAGTAGTCTAGCAATAGGAACTCAGCTTATAAGACCAGTTTCAGGTACGATTACTTCTAGATTTGGTAGAAGAAGTAGTGGAACTCATACTGGATTAGATATAGCGACTTCTTTAGGAACTCCAATTGGTGCTGCGGCTGCGGGAACTGTATCTTATGCTGGATGGAAAGGTTCTTATGGTAATTTGGTAGTTATAGATCATGGAAATGGTGTTCAAACTTATTATGCTCACTGTAGTGCAATATATGTTTCTGCTGGGACTCCGGTAGTCCAAGGACAAACAATTTCTGCAGTAGGGTCTACTGGTAATTCAACAGGTCCTCATTTACATTTAGAGGTTAGAGTAAATGGAGTTTGTCAAAATCCACAAAATTATGTGTATTAATTAGTAAATTCATTTAATAGATAAAAGAAATCATTAGAAATATCTTGAGATATAGATATTTCTTTTTTTTCGCTATCATAATAAAAGTCGTTAGCGTATTTTGTTTGTGATATGAAGTTACAAAATGCTAAAAAGTTTTCTTCTGTTGTGAATTCATAGTTTTGAATTTCTGTTTTTAAATAAATAAAAAAGGTATCATCTATTAGGTATGTATTGGATTCTTTTAAATTGTTTTTTAAATTAAATAAATAAATTGCGTCTTCTTTTATTTGATTAAGGAGAAATTTGGTTTCTTCTGAAGATGTCATAAAGTTTTCTTTAGAAATAGATAGTTCTTCTAATTCTAAGATTGTTATTGTTGCTAAAAAAAGTTTGTCTGATATTTTTTCTATTTGCATAGGGATTCCTCCTAAATATTCTATATATTTTTATTGTATCATGGATATTGGGAATAATAAATGATAAATATTTGGTAGATATGGAAATTGATTGGTTTTCAGATTTTTTAGGCATTGCCGTCCTTTCCTGTCTGGCAATAAGTATGAACTTGTTTTTTTATGTAAATTATGATATAATTTTATTATATTAAGAGTTATTCTCTTCGAAAAAATAAACGTTCGGAGGGAAACCTCCGATTGTATTTAAAAGGAGGTAATATTATGTCAAATTACAAGTGGGTTAAAATGAGTGATTTATATGTAGAATTACGGCAAGAGGATTTTTCTTCAGTTCCAAGCTTTGAAGTAAAGGATATTGATCCAATACTTAAGAAAAAGCTTGAAGAAAATGGCATTGATTTTGAGATAGAAGGCGACGGAGTCTTAGAACAATGTAGATATGTTTTAAGTCTCAGTGACGGAAAATTTGTCACAATTACAGCACCTTTATATGAATTTAATCTTGATAGTGGGCAATTTGTTTTGATATCTGAAACATATACAGAGAAGAATATTGATCCTTCTGAATATGAATTAGTAAAGGAAATATATTTCCGTTGCGCAGAAGAAGTTGCTCATGAACAGGAAAAAATTTTTGAAGAACTGTTTACAGAGAAATCTCTTGATGGGATTTCTTCCTTCGTAACAATTTCTTCAGATTTTTATCAAGAGCCAAACTACTTTTACGAACAGTACATTCCTGAAGGATATATTAAAGTATGTGAAAGGAATTGTCCATTTACCCGTGTAAAACGCGAAGTTGTATTCATTAAAAAAATGGATGTAAAAGGACAAACTGTTACAATTAATCTTCATGATTTATATAAGGGACTTGCTATCGGAAAAGGCGGCGAAAATATTAAAAGAATTGCTAAGTTAATTAATGCCAAAAGAATTAATGTAATTTGATAGGAATTTAGGAGTCTGTATAGGCTCCTTTTTTCTTTAATTTATATTATTACTTTTTAACAGGTGATGGCTCATATTATGTTTTGTTGGTAACTTTTGCTATACTTCATAATTGTTTTACCTGTTTGAAATAGTCAGCCTTATGTTTGGAAAAAAATACTTGAAAAAATTGCTTATACAATATATAATATTTATATTGTAAAATGTAAATTTCCGTAGAAAAATTTGGAGGTTAAAATGGCTACAAGAGAAAAAAATTTTTGGATACTATTAATTTTTATATTAGCAGGTATAGTAATAGGAGGACTACTTGCAACTTTTGCTGAGCAAGTTAGCTGGCTTAAGTGGCTTGCGTATGGACAAGAATTTGGACTAAAAAATCCAATAGAGTTAAATCTTAGTGTTATTACTATAACTTTTGGTTTGTGGATAAGAATAAATGTTGCTAGTATAATTGGTATTGTTGCTGCAATATTTATTTATAGAAAAATTTAAAAAAAATAAAATGGGGGCTATTTAAGAAAGGAGTTTTATGACTTTAAAAGTAAAAGAGCTTCCATTATCAGAAAGACCTTATGAAAAATTGATGTTATATGGAGCAGAAAATTTATCTAATGTAGAGCTTTTAGCCATTATTTTAGGAAGTGGAACAAAAGATGAAACTTCAATATCTCTTGCTCAAAAGGTATTGAAACTCGGCGAAAATACAGAAGAAAATAATATGAGATTTTTACAAGATTGTACTATAGATGAATTTAGGAAGATAAAAGGAATTGGTAATGTAAAGGCTATAAGATTAAAAGCTTTAACAGAAATTACAAAAAGAATGTCTAAGCCACTTGGGAATGATATAATTATTAATTCTTCACAAGAAGCGGCAAATTTATTTATAGAAGAATTAAGATATGAAAAGAGAGAAATTGTAAAAGTTGTTTTATTAAATTCTAAGAATAAAGTTTTAAGAATAAAGAATGTTTCACTTGGAGGTTCTAATTTTGCGGTAGTTGACCCAAAAGAAATACTAGGAGAAGCAATAAAACTTGGTGCAACTAAGATAATTTTAGTTCATAATCATCCTAGCGGAAATCCTACTCCAAGTACAGAGGATTATAATTTAACTAAAAAAATAGATTCTTGTTGTAAATTGTTTGAAATTGAATTGTTAGACCATATTGTTATAGGTGATGGAATTTATAAAAGAATAGATTGGAAAAGGGGAGAAAATAATGGGCTTTTTTAACATTTCAGGTAAAGATATAGGGATTGATTTAGGAACTAGTAATATATTAGTAGCAATAAAAAATGAGGGATTAGTAAAAAATATTCCTTCAGTAATTGCTTTAGATAAAAAATCTAGAAAAATTATGGCTATAGGAGAAGAAGCTAAAGAGATGCTTGGAAAGACTCCTGATAATATAGAAGCAATAAGACCACTAAAAAACGGAGTAATTGCTGATTTAACAGCTACTGAATTACTACTTAAAGAGGTTTTAGGAGAGCTTAGAAAAACTAAATTTATTGGAAGACCAAGAGTAGTTATAGGTATTCCGTCAGGTGTTACAGAGGTAGAAAGAAGAGCTCTAGAAGAAGCTGTTTATGATGCTGGTGCAAGACAAGTATTTTTAATAGATGAACCACTGGCATCTGCTATAGGTGCTAATATCAATATAACAGAACCATCAGGTAATTTGATAGTTGATTTAGGAGCTGGAGTTACGGAAGTTGCAGTTATTTCACTTCGGTGGAATAGTTCTTACATCTTCTACATATGTAGCTGGTGATACACTAGACACAAATATTATAGATTATATTAGAAAAAATGAGAGAATAGAAATCGGTGAGACTATTGCTGAGAGAATAAAAATGGAAATTGGTAATGTTAAACCTGGCCCTATAGAAAAAATAGAAGTTAAGGGAAGAGATTTACAAACTGGTCTTCCTAAGACTATAGAAATAGATTCTTTTCAAGTAGAAGAAGCTATAAGAAAGTCTATTGAACAGATAATTGCAACTATAAAATTAACGATTGAAAAAACTCCACCAGAATTAGTTTCTGATATAACAGAAAGAGGAATAACTCTTTGTGGAGGTGGAGCTTTAATTAAAAAATTAGATGAGCTTATTAGTGATAGAATAGAAGTGCCTGTTTATGTTGCTACAAACCCATTAGAATGTATGGTATATGGTGCAGAAAGAACACTAGATAATACAATGAGAATAAAAGGACTACAATCAAAAAAGATTAAATAGATTGGAGGCAGGTAATGTTAAAAAAGAGACATTCAAATATTTTTGGAACAATAATTACAATTGTAATTTTAATTCTACTTGTTGTTCTTACAAATGTAGATATGAAAAATGTATCTTATATAGAAAGCTTAACAAGTTCAATAATTAGACCTGTACAGAATGGTTTTACAATGCTTAAAAATAAAGTATCTGGTAATAAACAATTTTTTACTGACTTAGATACTTTGAAAAAAGAGAATGAAGATTTATATAAGAAAAACAGTGAGCTTGAAACTAAACTTAGAGAATTAGAAATTGTAAAAGCTGAAAATGCTACACTCCAAGAATATATGAGTTTAACAGATAAATATAAAGAGTATAAAACAATTCCAGCGTATATTATAGACAAAGATGTTAGTAATTATAGTAGTACTCTTGTTATAAATGTTGGAACTGCAGATGGTGTAAAAGAAAATATGACAGTAATCGCAGATAAAGGATTAGTTGGTCATACTATTTCAGTTACAGAGCATACTGCTAAAGTACAAGTAATTGTTGATAGTGCAAGTAGTGTTAGTGCTTTAATTAGTACAACAAATGAAAGTATTATTGCTAAAGGCTCTGTTGAAGATAATTCAGAACTTATAGCAACATATATAGATACTTCTGCTGAATTATTAGTAGGAGATAGTGTAATAACTTCTGGACTTGGAGGAATCTATCCAAAAGGAATAACTATAGGAACAATAAAACAAGTTGTAAATAAATCTAATATAACTGATAGATATGCTATAGTTGAAACATCAGTTGATTTTTCAAAGTTATATACAGTTCTTGTTATTAATAATGAATAGAAAGGATTAGTAAATGAAGAAAATACTTATAGGAATAATTACATATATTGTATTTTTATTGATATATTTTCTACAAGCTAATTTCTTTAGTTGGTTTACAATAGCAGGTGTGAGCCCAAATTTATTTATAATGTTAATACTATTTTTAGGATTATTTTCAGGAGGAACTTTCTCTATGATTATGGGACTTATAATCCGGAATAACATTAGATTTTGCTGTTGGAAAAACAATAGGAATATCTGCTTTTATGTTATGTTTAGTAGGAGTACTTGCTGGATATATAGATAAAAACTTTTCAAAAGATAGTAAATTAACAATAATGATAATGGTAATTGGTACAACTATATTTTATGAAGTTGGATATTATTTTTTAAATGTTATTATTTTGGAAATGGCAGTAGAAATAAAATCTTTTATTAAAATTTTATTTATAGAGGTTTTATATAATTCGATACTTACTATTATTTTATATAGATTAATATTAAAAGTAGGATATAAAATAGAAGGGTATTTTAAACAAAAAAATATTTTAACTAGATATTTTTAAGAGAGAAGGTGAATATTTGGCTAAAAAAACTGAATTAGAAAAAACAAATTTTAGGTTTAATATACTAACTACAGTAGTTTATATGGTTGGAATTTTGCTTATTATTCAATTATTCAATCTTCAAATTATTCATGGAAAAGAATATAGAGAAACATCAAATATAAGGCTTTCTAAGGAAGCTACAATAGAAGCGGCTAGAGGAAAAATATTAGATAGAACAGGAAAAATTTTAGCTGATACACAAATGGGATTTAATGTTGATTTATATAAAACAAAAGCTTCAGATGATGACATGAATAATGCACTTTTGATTTTAGCACAAACTTTAGAAAATAATAAAGATAAATATATAGATGAGTTTCCAATCTCAATAAATCCTTTTAAATATGAATTTGATAATGAAGAAGAACTTTCTAAATTTAGGGAGAAATATGAGATTTCTGAGAAGGCTACTCCAGAGGAAGCTTTTTATAAATTCAAAGATAAATATTCTGTTAATATAGATGATGTAGCTAGTCTTAGAAAAGTAATTGGATTAAGATATACAATAGAAAGTATAGGATATACATCAACTACTCCAATTCAGCTTGCTCAAAATATTTCGAGAGCTAGTATGTTACAGATAAGTGAAAGAGGAAATGAACTTCCGGGGATAAATATTGAGGTTGAATCTAATCGTGTTTATTCTCAGGGAAGCTTAGCTTCTCATACAATAGGATACATTGGTAGAATTGATGAGCAAGAATATTCTGACAAGAAAGATAAATATGAAGCTGATGATTATATTGGAAAAACAGGAATTGAATATTTATTTGAAAACTATTTAAAAGGTGAAAATGGAACTAAACAGATAGATATGACAGTAGATGGAGCAACATCTGGAGAATATACTACGAAAGAAGCTATAGGTGGAGCAAATGTAGTTTTGACAATAGATGCAAATTTGCAAAATATAGCTGAACAATCTTTAAAAACTAATATAGAAAAAATTAAATCTGGTGGATTTGGAGAAGCTTATAATGCACAAGGACGGAGCAGTAGTTGTTTTAAATATAAAAACAGGTGAAGTTTTAGCTATGGCAAGCTGTCCAGATTATGAGCCAGGACAATTTTTAAATGGAATATCTAATGAAAAATGGAATGAATATCAAAATAATTCTGCAATTTTAAATAGAGCTATACAAGGAACGTATGCACCGGGTTCTATATTTAAGATGGCTACAGCAGTAGCTGCTTTAGAGACAGGTGTTGTTACTCCAACTGAAAGAATAAATGATACTCGGAATATATCCTAGAGCACATAGACCAGCATGTTGGATTTATAATGATTATGGTTATGGACATGGACCTTTAAATGTATCTGGCGCTATTCAAAAATCTTGTAATTACTTTTTCTATGAAATGGGATATAGGTTAGGAATAGATAGATTATCTGCATACGCTAGTTATTTTGGATTAGGTAGAAAAACAGGAATTGAACTTCCAAATGAAAGCACAGGAACTTTAGCTTCTGCTGAGACTGCTCAGAAGAAGGGGGATAGCTGGACTGAAGGAAGCACTTTATCTGCAGCTATAGGTCAAAGTTATAATGACTTTACACCTATTCAAGTAGCTAAATATGTAGCAATGATAGCTAACAAGGGTCAAGTTGTAAAACCTACTATAATTCAAAATATTGTTACTTCTGAAGGAAATAAAGTTCCAAAAGAAGAAATAGAAAAATATGTTAATGAAAAATTAGGATTAGATGATGTTTATACAGAAAGTGTTAGTATGAATGAGCAAAATATTAATGCTGTTTTGGAGGGTATGAGGTCAGTTACAGAGGAAGTAGGTGGAACTGCTTATTCTATATTTGAAGGATTTGAAATACCTGTTGGTGGAAAGACTGGATCTACAGAAGCTGGAAACTATACTAATGCATGGTTTGCTGGCTTTGCTCCTTTTGATAACCCTGAGATTGCGGTTGTGGTTTTAGTTGAAAATGGTGGTCATGGAAATTATACTGCTGAGGTTGTAAGGAATATTATTGGTGAGTATTTTGGAATGAATATAGAGGAAATTAAAGAAAATATGTCAGCACTTTATGATACAGAAAGTTTGAGATAAATCTGTAGGGGCGATTAGAAGGGCGGAGACAAGCCCCGCCCCTACAAATATAGGGTAATAACAAGAAGAATATATCATTGCAAAAAATGTAGGGGCGGGCCTCTAAGTCCGCCCGACAGAAAATATATTTGATTGTAAAAAATAAAATGGAGGGGAAAATGAGAAGTTGTATTAGAATTACAGTTACAAAAGAAGAATTAAAGATAACTATTAATGCAGAAGCAGAGCAAAATCAAATTATTGAAGAATTAACTTCTAAAATGCCAAGGCTTAAAAAATATTATGATAAAGAAAAAACGCCTATACATATTATAGGAAAGGTTTTAAAAGAAAAAGAAAAAGATGAAATTAAGAAATTAATTTCAAAATCAATAGATGTTAGAATAACCTTTGGAGAAACTTCTGAGCTTTTAGGACTTCACGCAATAAAAAAGACGTATGAGAGCGATATAGATACATCAGATACTAAGTTTATAAGAGGTTCACTTCGTTCAGGTCAAAAAGAAGAATTTACTGGAAGTATTGTTGTTCTTGGGGATTTGAATTATGGAGCAGAGGTAATTGCTGGAGAAAATATTATTGTTACAGGAACATTAAGAGGACTAGCTCATGCTGGTGCAAATGGTAATAAAAAGGCCATTATTTCAGCAAATTCTATAGATTGTATTCAAGTTAGAATTGCAAATGTTGTGAAAGAAATAGATAATACTGATATAAAATTACCTTTTATTTATTTAGATGAAGATAATATTGTTATTGAATAAAATTATAGGGGAATTTAATTATTTCAGACAGAGGGGACGGAGTTATTTGTCTAAGAATTTTCAATTCTTAGACAAATAACTCCGTCCCCCTGTCTGAAAAAGCTTGTTTCTTTTTTGTTTTTCGTTTGCGTTCCCCTGTCTGAAAATCTCAATTTGTAGGGGCGATTAGAAGGGCGGAGACGAGCCCTGCCCCTACAAATATAGGGTAATGACAAAGAGAAGGATATATCATTGCAAAAAATGTAGGGGCAGGCCTCTAAGTCTGCCCTTCTTCAAAGAATGGGCGATTAAAAATTCCCGTCTTATATTATAAAATTAAAAATTGAGTCAAGGTCAATATCTAATAATAAGAGAATTAATATTCCATATAGCAATATATTGTCGCATTTTTCTAAGTATAAAAAGAAAAGAATAGCTAGAATTAGTAAGTCGTCTGAATCTATATTGAGAAAAGAAAAGAGATTATTTAAATTTGATTTCTTTTCTTTTTTTGCTTTATTTCTAGTTTCAGTAGATTCTATTTCAGGTGTATTATTAGTATTGTAATTGGAAACAGGAAAATAATTTCTTTTCATAGGAAAATATGGAGGATAAAACATATTATTAAAAGGCATTATTTATCACCACCCATATTTTGAAAAGATTGAAAAGCTTTAGCTATTTTTAACATTTTTGCGTATTGGTCTATTTTTTCCTGCCTGCTATTTCTAAGATAGGGTTTTAGAGCCATTAGTAAATTTGAATCATTGTTTGAAGAGTTAGTGCTGTCGAGTATTTTTTTTATTTTTAATATTGTATTGATATCGAAATCGTTTGAGTTTTTTTCTGAGTTAGTGTTGTTATTAGAGGGGGTATTAGAATTGGAATTAAAGTTTTCTAAGACTGAATTTAAGTCAATATTTTTTTCTTTTAATATTTCTGAGAATTTATTTATTAATTCTTCATCCATTTTATCCCTCCTTAATTTATAATTGCGGGCGATGCCATCATCGCCCTTACGGTTTGCATTTGGTTTTATCTTGTTTTTTGGACGGACGAAAGTAGGAGCAGGTCTTTTGTCTGCCCTTTAGTCCTCCACTACGGTTGGTTTAATCTAATTATTTTTACCTAAATCGTTTATTATTGAGTTTGCATCTTTATTTTTTAGAACTTCTTGAGCTTTGGCAATTCCCATTTCTAAGTCTTTTTTATCCATTTCTGAAAGCATATTAAGAAGCATATTCATTTCCATCTTGTTCAAATTATCATCTCCAATCTATATAAATTAAATAAACTTTTATTTTAATATATGAAATGTAGGCGTTTTATATGCGTGTCTATATAAAGTTATTAAGATAGGACGAGAATTATAAGTATGCTGACATTCGAAGAAGCGGGCGATTGATAATCGCCCCTACGGTTTGCATTGGGTTTTGGTGGCAAGATGGACGGAGACGTGTAGGGGCAGGCCTTGTGTCTGCCCCTAGTCCAACCTTAATTTGGGCTTTCTGTTTGTTGATTTTTAAAAATGGAAAAACAATATTTTTTGTCTTTATGGTAGGTACATAATAAGAATTATGTATCTCAAAAAAGATAAAAAAATATAATTGAATTGAAAATTTAATTTAAATGTAATAATCGACAAAAACTACTAATTTCCGTAAAAAAAGAAAAAATAAAAATAAAAAAATAAAGAAAAAAGAAAATTTAAGTAGATTGACAGTAAATAAAAAGTTATTAAAATAAAAATTAGCATGCTGGGAAAATGTTTGGCAACTGGCGACTCAAAGTATTATTGGAGGTACAAGATGCAAAAAATTAAGAGTGTAAGAGAAAAACTAATATCTGTATTGCTTATAATTTGCTTGATGATGTCTTATATGGTGACTTTAAGTAACATCTATGTCATATATGCTAGTGACGAAGAAGATCAAGTAATTTTTAATGCGGAAATAGTAAAAATTACAGAGGATTCGGAGGAAGAAGAACTGCAAACTGATGAAGAAGCTCCTAAAGATGAAAACGAAGAAAATCAGGAACAAGCAGAAACTACTGATGAAGAAAATCCTAAGCAAGAAGAAATAAATCAGCCACAAGAAAACGAAGTGGATCAAAATTCTCCAGAACCTGAATCTCCTGAAAAAGTAAATATTGAATATGCTCTTAAAATAACTGTAGGAATAAAAGATATTGGATATTTGAAAAATGCTAAGTTACAGATAGAAGATTTAGAAAATCAAATATTTAATTTAGGAACATTAGAAAGCCCAATAGTACAATCTGTAGAGAATGGAATTATTAAATTAAATACTATAGATGCAAAAGATAAATATGAATTAAATATTCCATTAGAAATCAAAAAACAAGAGTCAGTAAATATAGCAAATTTACAAAATGGAACAAAAATAAGTTTAGTTGGAAGCTATGTTAATGAAGATGGTGAAGAAGAGAAAGTAGAAAAACAAGGAAACGTAAAAATCGAAATAGAAAATAACAGACAAATATCTATTAATAGTAATATTGAAAAATATATTAAATATAAACAAGATGAAAAAGATTATGCTATTGTACAAATAAAAGTAGATGTAGAAGAAAAAAATAGTGAAATTATTTTACCAGTAAAACAAACAAATTTAAAAATTACTTTACCAGACTTAGAAGTTCAAGAGGGAAAAGAAAAACCAGAAATAGAAAAAATAATTGTAATGGCAAAAAACACAGCATTTACAAATGGAAGACAAGGTCAAGAAGTAGAATTTACAGAAGAGAATTTTGGTCTAGAAGATGATGGAAGGTTAAGAATAAACATAGAAAACAAAGAAACAGACGGAAAGTATAGAAATACAAAAGGAAAAGATGAGTATTTAATAGAGATGACATTTAATAATGCTCAAAACATTGAAAATCCAGTAATAAAATCTACTATAGAGGCTAGTATTGATTTATTTAATAATTTAGATACTAAGCAAGAACAAGGTTTAATTGAACAAGAATATAAATTAGATGATGCAAATACAAACAAAATAACTTATGATGTATCTAATTTAACTAATGAAATTAGTAAAGGATATTTATATGCAAATGTAAATAAACAAGAAAATTTCTATGAAACAGAATATAAAAATGAAATAGGTATAAACATTTCAAAAGCAAATAGCATAAAAAGAATAGATATAAACGAGCAAGACGAAAGCTATCAAGATTCTACAGGAGCTAAATATAATACAACAACTGAAAATGGAACAGAAACATATTATAAAACTACTATTTTAAATAAAGAAAATCTAGTTAATATAATTGGAGAAAATGGTAATTTAGAAATATTAAATGATAAAGGAGAAAATTTAATTACTCTAAATAAAGATACTGAAACAAATGAAGAAGGAAATATAGTATTAAGCTATACAAATAAAATAGGAAAAATTTTAATAAGAATTAATAATCCTGAAAAAGAGGGAATATTAAATATCCAAAACACTAAAGCAATTTCTAAAAGTAATTATACAAAAGAATCTCTTGTAGCATTCACTGCTATAAGTAATACATATATAGCAACTGCAACTTATGATGATATTGTATCTGAATTAGGTACAAAAGAAATAAAAACAGTTTTAAACGGAACTTCTACAAGAGTTAATATGGAGATGTCTAGAGGAACGCTAAGTACATTAGTAAATAATGAAGATGTTCAATTTAATATAAATTTAAATAATTCAAGCGTATCAAGTGATATGTTTATTAATCCTGAGTTTGAGATTGTTTTACCAAAAGAAATACAAACAGTTAATATAAAAGATATTAACTTACTATATGGTAATGATGAACTAAAAATTGCTGAGTCTAGAAGTTTTGTAAATGAACAAGGACAAGTAGTTATTGTTCTTAAATTACAAGGTACTCAAACAAGCTTTAGTCAAGGAGATATAGAAAAAGGTACTTCTATTGTTATAAAAACAGATTTACAAGCAGATTTATATACTCCAAATAAAGAAGCTAAAATTGAATTACATTATATTAATCCAAATGCTACAAATTACGGATCAGAAATAGTTGATGGAACAGCAAGAGAATATCTAAATATCCAATTTGTTGGAGCAAATGGTATAGTTAATAGTCAAAGAATTTCTGAAAATACTGACAATGTAACAGTTATGTCTATGAATCAAGGCGAAAAAACTGCAATTATTCCAGATGACTCTGAGAAAAAGGATGCAAGTATGGACTTGATTATAATAAATAACGGTGAAGAAGTTATGCAAAACCCTTCTGTTTTAGGAAGAATGGCATTCAAAGAAAACAAAACTTTGATAAATTCTGATGATTTAGGTACTAATATTGATGTAAAAATGTTAGATGGAATAAAGGAAGTAAGTGGAGATAAAGAATTTTCTGTATATTATTCAGAAAACGGAGAAGCAACAAGAGAGATAGAAAACCCTGATAATGGTTGGATAAAAGAACCAGAAAATCTTGATAATATAAAATCTTTCTTAATAGTTCCAGAAGGAAATATTAATGTAGGTGAAAGCTTAGTATTTAATTATAATTTTGAAATACCAGAAAAATTAGATTTAGGAAGCAATATATATGGTACTTTTGGTACATATTTTGATACTGATATTGCTACTAAATTAGTTGAAGCACAAAAGGTTGGACTTGTTACAGAAGAACCTGCTGAGGTTGAAGAGACAGAAGAAGAGGCTGAAGAAGAAAATCCAAATACAAATAATAATGAAGATGCTCAAATTGGAATGTTTACTTCTATATTAGAAAGTTCTCCAAGCATACCATTTTTAACAGCAAGTCAGAATCAAACTCAAGATACTACTTCTAAAAAATATGTACCTTCAGAAGTAGATTTAGTAATATTAGGAGATAATTATGACAAAGATAAAAATAGTGGAACTATAGTTCCTGAAAAAGAACTAGAACTAGAGATAGATGTTGTTAATAAAACAGGTGCTATGCTTACTAATTCAGAAGTTTCTTTGATTTTACCAGAAGGATTATCTTTTGTTAAAGCTACTTCATCTGGTGTTGGCGATGGAAAATATAATGACTCAAATAGAAAAGTAATATGGAAGATAAATGAAATAAATAGAGCTCAAGTTGAAAAACTATATTTAACAGTAAAACCTGAATTAGGAACTTCAGAACCTTCAAAAGAATTTGAAATTAAAGCAAATATTTCTTCTGAAGACCTATCTAAAGAATATGAATCAAATACATTAAAATATAGAGTAGAAAATAAATTAGTAGAAGCAAATTATTATAATTCTACAGGAAATAATTATGTAAAAGAAAATCAAGAAGTTGAATATATATTGGATTTAGTTAATACAAATACTATTGATATATATGATTTAAATATAAACTCTATATTTCCAGAAGAATTAAAACTAATTTCAGGTGAGTTTGAAAAAAATGGACAAACTAATTATATGAGTGTAGATAATAATACTTTAAATTATAATGGTATCTTACGTTCTAATGAAAAAGCTAAAATAAGAATTATATGTATGACAAATGATATATCAGAAAGAGAAAAAGTAATAAGTAATTATATTACTATTTCTACGGGTACAAGTTTGCAAAAAACAAACACTTTAGAAACAATTATTCAAGAAAATAATATATCTGGAAATTCTGGCAATTCCAATAATGGAAATAACTCAGGAAATTCTAATGTTGGATTAAATGGCAATGGTAATTCAGGAATGACTGGTGATTATAAAATAACAGGTACAGCATGGAATGATTCTAATAAAAATGGTAGTAGAGATTCTGGTGAAAAAGGTATAGAAAATATTGTTGTTAATTTATATACTGCTGATTCTAATTCTTTAGTTAGAAAAGTGGTTACTGATGGTGCTGGTGGATATATTTTACCTAACCTTCCAGAAGGAAACTATTATGCTGTTTTTGAATATGATTCTGAAGTATATTCTTTAACAGACTTTAAAAAGTCTGGAGTATCTAGTGATAAAAACTCTGATGTTATTCTTACTAATGGACAATCAAAAACAGATACAATTATGATTGTAGATTCAAGTATAAGTAATATAGATATTGGCTTGATACAAGGAAATATATTTGACTTATCTTTAGAAAAAACGGTTTCTAAAATAACAGTTCAAAATGATAAAGGAACAAATGTAGTACAAGGAAATGATTCTACTTTAGCTAAAACAGAAATCAAATCTAAAGACTTAAATTCATCAACTGTATATATTGAGTATAAGATAAAAGTAACTAATAATGGACAAGTTTCAGGAACTGCTTCAAAAATTGTAGATTACCTTCCCAAAGATGCTTCTTTAAATACTGAGATAAATCCTGGTTGGTATATTGGAAAAGATGGTAATGCATATAATGAAGAATTGGCAAATACTATAATTAATCCAAAAGAAACTAAAGAAATCACTCTAATAGTTTCTAAAGCTATGACTGAATCTAATACAGGAATTAGTAGTAATAAAGCAGAAATAGTTAGTAGCAGTAATGAATTAGGTGTTACTGATATTGATTCAACTCCAGGAAATGCTTCTTCTAGTGAAGATGATTTTGGACAGGCTGATGTTATCATTTCAATTGGAACAGGTGGAGGATTGATAAGTACAATGATTATTTTGACTGTTCTGATTAATTTGTTACTGCTTGGGTATGTAATCAAAAGGCGTATTGATAAAGGAAAAGAGGTGATATTATGATGAAATGTTGTAAAAAAATACTTTTAATATTAATGATTTCATTGATTTTATCAATAATATTATCTCCAGCTATCATAGGAGCATGGACAAATGTAACAATTAATAATAAAAAAAATCGTGTATATGATATAGTTGAGCACTCTCCTATAAATCCAAGAACTACTCGTAAGAAATATTGGAGTGGAAGTCGTAGACGTGGTAATTGGGATATAGTAGATACAATAGCTAAAATAGAAGATAATGAATTATACCAAATAGAGGATAGAGGACGTAGCAGAATAGGAAATTTATATTCGGACTCAAACCTATTAAATAGTGTATATAGAAAAAAGGATAAAGATAAAGATGATCACTCATTTAAACTTGATGATAAAGATAATACAGCTACTGATATAGAAGCTTTTCTTATGTATATGAATGATGGAGCCAATATAGGAATGTCTGGTTCTGAAAATCTAAATTATTGGCATACTGTTGTTCAAAAGGCATGGCTTATATTAGTAAAAGGCGTTGATGATTCTACAATTGATTATGATGTTGATGAGGAAGAAAATGTTCAAAATTTAATTGATCAAGCAAAAGAATATTCTAATTATATGGGAGAAATAAGGCAAAAACTTATAGCAAATACTGGTCGTAATGAACAAAATCTGAATAATTATAGTGATGATGATTTAAATAAAGTAGTTGATTCAATGTGTAGGATAGATTTTAATGGTAATGTTTCTGTTGTAAAAGAAAATAGTGAAGATTATATTTTAGTCTCAGATTTAGTTTCAAATCTATTTGTACTTCAGAAATATACTCATATACCAATCCCAAAGCCAGATGGTTCAACAGAGAAAAAGTGTATTAGATTTATAATAAATACTTTTCCTGATGATATAGAATTAGTTTGCTCTAAAGCTAATGGAACGGAAGAAACTATGTCTTTTGCAAGAGGGGATTTTGATATTGAAATCCAAGATGAAGATAAACATGAAAGATTAAATAAGCAGAAATGGCAACACCCTTCTACTGTTCATTGTGACTATAATGGTAATCATCCTATTACACAAGTGGGTTCTGGTTCAATCTCAAGAAAGTCACGTGATGGAGGATATCCAATTCCATATAGCGGAGAAAAATTTAATGTAAAGATAAAAGCTAGTAGTATTACAAATGGTGATGTCTCTGATATTTTAGCTGATGATAGAATAACAAATATAAAAAGTATTAGTCTGGTATCTAATTTAGGAAGTACAGATTTAGGTTTATTAACTGCTAAATATGATAATTTAACTTATACTGGTGATTCTTATAATGAAATAAAACAAAGTGATAATAGCGAATATATTGATGTATATAATGAGGGTCAAACTGATGAATATAGATTAGAATTTGATGGTCCAAAATCTACATGGCTTGGTTATAATTATTTAAAAACAGATAGTATTTTGGCAATGCAAGAGCAACATGTTGACACAACTGATATGTATGCTAAAGCAGATGATATTAGACAAATTGCTGCTTTAGATAGTAATTCTGGAGATGCAACGATATATTCTAATGATGAGAATGTAGAAATTGATGGTGATACTATTAATCTTAATTTATGGGATTTAACTAAAAATCTAAATAATCAAACTTTCTTATTGAAAATAGATGATGAAGCAACATTAACAGGAGATGGCGTACATGTAGGAAGAGATGCGGCTTTAGATTCTTCAAATAATAGAAGAACATGGAAATGTTATCTAACTAAACCTCAAGATGGAATTTTAACAGTAAAAAATGGTTCTAATACTTCTACTTATAGTGTAAATGTAGATTCACGTGTAGAAAGATTTAAAGAGTCTGATAGTGAAATTCAATATAGAGTATATAATACTGTTGGTGCAGTAACTGATAGAGAAGGAAATACTGAAGGTTCGTATAATGGGGTGGACTACAAAATAGAAAAACACACTAATACAAGCGATATTGATCTTTATTACATTATACTTACTGGTTTTGAAAAAGATCAGGCTATAAATTTCGAAAGAGGATATTTCAGATCAGATAATCTTTCAAAACCAGTTGAAGAAATTAATAAAGACGGTAAAAATGTTGATAATCAAGAATCAGATATTAATGAAAAAGTAAAACTATATGCTGGTAGTGACAATATAGAAATTAATGGAAAAGTTATTAATCTTAATTTATGGGATTTGAATAGTCAATTAAATAATCAAAAATTTTATGTAAAAGTAAAAGAAAAAACAGAATTAGAGGGAACAGGTATACATGTAGGAAAAGATGCAGCTTTAGATTCTTTAACTGATAGAAGAACATGGCAATGTTATTTAACTAGTCCTCAGGATGGAACTATAAAAGTAAAAAATGGCTCAACTACAGCTTTATATAGTGTAAATGTAGATTCACGTGTAGAAAGATTCAAAGAATCTGATAATGAAATTCAATATAGAGTATATAATACTGTTGGTGCAGTAACAGATAAAAATGGTAAAACTGAAGGTTCATATAATGGAGTTAATTATAAAATAGAAAAACATACTAATACAAGCGATGTTGATCTTTATTATATTATATTTTCTGGTTTTGAAAATAAAGGAAGTGTTACTTTTGAACGAGGATATTTTATAACTAATGATCGTAAGAAAAAAATTGAATCAATTACTATAGGTGATAATAATAGCCAAAATAGTAAAGTAGATTTGAATTTAGAGGTTAAAGGTAATAATATTGAAATAAAAAATGATGTTATTCAATTGAAATTGAGTGAGCAAAATAATAAATCTAATTTTTCAGTAATTTCTAGTTCGAATGCAATATTAAAATTTGAAAATATAGAAAATAAAGGAAAAACATTTTATGATTATAATAGAGAAAAATGCATTTATACATTAATAATGACTGGAGAAAGTGGAACAATTACTGTATCAGATGGAAATGAAAATTCTAAAAAATATACAGTAATTGCAAAGTGCGTTACAGAAACAGCTGATTTAGATAGTTCAACTTATATGACTTATAAAATATACAATACATCAGCTAACATTAAAGACCAGAATGGTAAAACAGAAGGAACTAAGGATAATGTTTCTTATACTATAAATAATAACGTAAATCCTAAAACTATTACTTTTAATAAGGAATTATTGCAAAATGGTCAAACTGTTACTTTTGAAGAAGGATATTTTACATCTGGAAATAAAAAAATAAATGCTATAACTATAAATAAAAAACAGTCGGCTAGTAAAAGAAATACTACAAAAAATAATGATGATATGGGTATAAAGGGTACTCTAAGTAAAAGTAATGGTGCTACTTTAAGTGATATAGATCTACAAATTAGTGAGATTACTTATGAAAATGGTAAAATTGTAGTATATATGCATCCTAGAACAGGAGATAGAATAGAAAATATTACTAATACAGGAAATGATAAACCATATAGTATATATGTTGTAGATAATAAAAAAATAAGAATAGAATTATCTGGTACAACTAATATAAATGTAGAGAATTTAGGTGTTAAAATTCAAAGTGGTGATATAAATACAACTGTAAATTATAATTTATCTTTAAACATTGATTCAGACAAGTTTAATAAATATGTTTCATCAAAAAATAAAGAAGCTGAAAGTACTTCTTGGAGTAATGATTCTTTTAAGATAGAAATTGCTAATTATTTGAATTCTCAAGGTGGTTATGGTGCCAAATTAAAAAATGAGCCAACAGTAAATGAAGATAATGATGGAAAAATAACGATCACGATACCAGTAGAGGGAAATTTTGATGAAAAAAACTTAAAATTTGTGGATAATACAAAACAAGGTATTAAAAATAATGTAACAATTAAAAAGAGTAACTCAAGTGTACAACTAGAGTTTAATAGAACTTATTTTAATAGCGTATATAGTATTTGGTTTGAAGGATTAATAAATGGATATGAAGACAGAGGAGAAGCAGGAGATTTTTATATATCAATAGTTGCATTATTAGGAAGTAAAGAAGATACAGAATATTTTGCTGATTATGGAAAATATAGATTTCATGTACAAAATTATAATACAGATAATGGGGAATTGGAATTTTATCAACCAGTAGCTGTGGAAGAAATTGCTGGTAATAAATTAGTATTGAAGTTACATAATAAATATAATTATGATTTCAAAACTACCTTACATAGTTCTAATGTAGATGGAGCTGCAGAAGTAAAAAATTCTCCGGATTCTAATGGCGATAAAATGTTAGAAGTAACTTTTGACTTGATAAAATTAGTGGGATCAACTAGTAAACATTTGTATATAGAGGTTGTAACAAATAATCCATATAGTAGTTCATTAATAGAAATGTGTGGAATAACTCTAACTATAAATCCTGAATATAATGGAACTTATGAAGCAACAGATGGTTATTATGCTGCTAAGATTGAAAACTATGAAGTCCTTTGTGATATTGGTTTTAGTAAGGGTACAGGTGGAAAAGATATTCTATCTTATACAGAATCTTTAAATTTTGTTGACAATAAAAATACAGGAGAGGTTGTATTTGATTTTATATTAAATGCTATTATTCCAAGTCCTAATCCTTCTGTGCAAGTAGCAACTGCTTTTGATGATAAGCAAGTTGCTACTGAATGGGGATCTTCGGCACCAGATCGTGGAATTAAAAAGATAGACATAATTGGTAATAATATTGTTCAAATAACTTATGATGCAACAATATTTTGGGGTGAAAGCGAAAATATAACGATAGATGGTATAACAGGTTTGGCTGTTGGAAAATGGAATGAAATAAAAATAAATGCTGGAGAAGGTTTAAGTGATGTCAGAATTGATGTTTCAGTTTATAAATTTAATGCAGATGAATGGCAAGGTGATATTTCTGTAACTAATATAGGTAAAGATACTGAATTTCCAGAGGTTCAAAATGAAAAAAATGATAACAATGATTGGTTAGAGATAAAAAAAGCTAATTTGAACGATAATGCTGGATATGAGGAATATATAGGAGATGGTTCAGATATTGAGCAAAGCGAAATAATGAAGGATTTTGAATTAGGTGGAGTTCCATTTTCAAATCTTCAATCTGTTGAGGTAAGAAAAAAAGGTTATTTAGTAGGTGAGGATGGAGAAAATTTTGTAAAACTAGAATTTGAAGATGAAAATGCTATTTCTTATAAAATAAACTATAGATATGATTCAGAAAGATATTATAATCAGAACTGGTTTACAGGAGATGGATGGAAAGATGCAGCAATTTCATTAAAAGAGGAAGATAATGCTAATTTAAAAAATGGTATAGTATATGATAATAAAGCTGTTTTTGCAGTGGAAAGAGCGGGACAGAGTGTTATTACTGTAATGCTTAAACAGGATGGAAAAATATATTATAAACTTATTATAGTATATATACCTCAATTGTATGTAGGGAGCATAATTGATGCTTCTGGAGATGAAAATGTACCTTCAAGAGATAAATGGCACTCAGATTCAGGAAATATTACTGGGTTATCTCTGATTGGTGATGATAATTTAGTTGGTCAATATGAGGTTGCTTTAAATGTAGAAGAAAAAGAATTTATATTCTATAATATTACAGAAAGTGTAGAATTATCTGATTATACGTATACTGAAGGAAATTCACAGTTAATACAAAATAGTAATTCAGAATGGAAATCTACTAAAAAAGCTTGGGAAGATGCTGTAAACGATGACACAAATATTAGAATTAATGGAGATTCTGCATACCCAACAGAAAGAAGAATATCAGAGATATATAATTTAGATGTTTCTGAAACTCAAGATATATCTGGCTTTGATTCTGCAACTAATAAAAACTATGAAGAAATTACTACTGGAAGTTATAATGGAAAACATAGATTAAAATGGGCATTTAGAGATTCTGGTGTAGTAGAAGATACAGATAAAGGTTATACTCTTGGTTCTACAATGTTTTCTATTTTCTTGATAAGTGATCAAACTCCATCAACACAAAGTAAAGTAAAAGATGTTGTATATATAAAAGAAATAGCGCAATGGAAACCTGATCATGGTAGATCTATTATTTCAGAAATTGGGGCAAGACTTACAATTCCAGAGATTTCTGGACAAATTTGGGTAGAAAATACTGAAGATGATAAAACTTCTAGTGCTGATAGTGTATATGGTAAATTTGATGAGAAAGATTCAACTGATGTAAAAGGTAAAGTTAAAGCTGTTTTATGTAGATATGATAGTAAGGATACAAATTATAAAGAAATTGTAATGGATTTGGAAATAAATGATATTGGTAAGTTTAGTGTAAAGAATGTGATGCCGCCATTATCAATAGATTCTAGTCATGATTATTATTATGGTATTGAATATATTTATGATGGACAAAAATATGAACCAACAGAGGTATTAAGTGTTGATGGAACATCAGTAAATGAAAGTACTACTGAGAATGGAATTGATGAAGCAAAAAATAGAGTTAATACATTGATAAATAATAGACCTTTATATGATAGTTACGAAAATACTTCATTTGCATCAGAATCCTATGACGATAGGAAAAATTTCGATATTAAATTTAACGGAATTACAAGTGCTGGAGAAGTAAATTATAATACTGGTGATACTGATGGTTCAAATAAATCTCCTTATACTTTAAAGAATGATCTACCATATATAAAAGAAGAAGATAGTCAAGCAAAATATCATACTGAGCCAGATAATTACCCATCTGATGGACTTCCTGCTGTTGCTACTCTTACAAGTCAACACCCAATGCTTTCTTCTACTAAAACTATAAATATGCAGTATCCTTTACTAGCAGATAGACAATCTGGATATCATTTAATGCAAAAATCTAATACTATAGAAGTAAAAAGAAAAAATGGGAATCCAATAGATACTCATTATCCAATTGTAGATTACTTTAATAAAATAAACTTTGGATTGGTGGAAAGAGATGAATCGGATTTATCAATACACAAAGATGTATATGATGCTAGGGTAGTAATAAATGAACAATTTTTAAATTATCCATATAATTCATTACTATTACAGCCAGATAGTGATGGAGTTATAAAATCATTAAGTAAAACATATAATTTAGGTTTATATAGTTCTGATGTAAACTTTAGTTCAAATGTATATAGTGCTGCAGATGCTATAAAAGAATTAAAGAAGAATACAGAGCTTAGAGTGTTTGTAACATATAAAACAACAATTTATAATGAGTCAGTATCTAAAGCGTGTGTTAATGAACTTTCAGAATATTATGATCCGACATTTACTTTAGTAAATAATAATAATTATACTGATGCTGATAATAAATTGAAGGTTACTGATGGTGATGGATTATATAGTGATGTTATGGTAAAAAAAGATCCATCCAAATTAAACGAAGGTGAGCTTGAAAGAGCATCTCAATTAATGGCAAACTTCTCATATTATAGGGTTATTAAAGCTGATAATTCAGATATTAAGTATCAATTTAATAAAACTGGAGATCTTGAGGGATATAATGATAGTTTATCAGGTGATGTTGAATGGACTACAATTACGCCACCACCAGATATAACTTATAATAAAGCAACAACTAGTTCATTAAAAGATGTTATTTTGGAATCTGGTGATAGAATTGAAGTATTTACTGCTTATGAGATAGATAAAGATGGATATAACGATATGGTAGCTAAAGCATTGGAAACAGGAGAGGTTCAACCAGACAGACCTGGCTTAACTAAAGGCTCGGCAAAGGATCCTACTTCCCCAGTGGAAAATATAAAAGCTTGTATATCTGAAATTTCTAATTATTCTACTTTCTATACTCGAAGAAAAAATGATACTAGTGTATATGGAACTGGTAAGAATTCTGGTAAGGTAGATAGAGATTCAGCTGCTGGAAATGCTAATATAGGAAAAATATTAGAAGGAAATTTACAATACGTTGAAGATGATACAAGTAATGCTGGTAAATTGTTAGTTAACATTTATGCAGAGCAAAAAGATGAACGAAGTATTTCAGGATTAGTATGGTCGGATTCAGATGATGGAGCTAATCCAGGAGATGGTGAATATAAAGATGGCGAAAATACGATTCCTGATGTTGATGTAGCTCTAATTGAAAAAATTAAGGGTACAGATAATAATGAATATGAATTTGCTTGGAATGTTAATGAAGACGACGGAAGAGTGTTTGTTAGTGGTCAGCAAGGAATAGTTGGAGCGCTAAATATAAGTACTAATTCTACTAATGGTTATACTTTTTCTAATATACCACCTGGTATTTATGCTGTAAGATTTACTTATGGAAATAAAGAAAAGAATATTAATTATAATGGTCAGGATTATAAAAATACTTCATATCATATGGGAAATGCAGTACAAGATGAGTGGCATAATTTGCAGAATGGTACTATTAATGATATAAATACCAGAATGTCAGATGCTAGAGATTATGAGCCACAAAGATTAAGAACGATTGCATATTCTAGAACTGTATCAGAAGAAAATGCTACAGTATTAAATACTGACACATATACTGGTGAAAAAATAAAGAATACATGGATGAGAGCAGATACTGCAAAATTAAATATTGAAGTTGAGAAACAAAATAATCTTGGATATAGTAATACAGCAGGATACTATGATAAAACTGTTATAAGTGATGAAGGAGTATTTGATCATTTATATAAGATTGAGGGCTTAGATTTTGGTATTGAGAAACGTCCAGAAACTAAGATAACATTAGATAAAGAATTGAAAAATATAACTTTAACGAAAAATGATGATTCTTCTGTAATATTTAGAGCTGATATAAAAGGTATAAAAGAAGATCCAAATGATTCTACTAAAACTATATTTGATATTGATACAGAAACTGGTGTTGCTACAGACATGATGATGTCTCTTGTATCAGCAGGAGCAAGCCAAGGTTTCCACTATATTCAAATAGAAGATAGTTATTTAAATAACTTGTCAGTAAAATTAGGATATAATATTAAAGTTACAAATGAGTCTGATGTAGATTATGTGGGTAAAGATTTAGCTGGTATGACAAAGATGGAAAAAATATATGAATTAGCTGCTGGTATAGAGCAGTCTGATGAATATAAGACTGGACATGGAATTCAATATGGAACAGGAGTTAAAGTATATAATGTAAATGGAGAAAAGAATAGCTTAGGAAATTATTATTATACACATAATATAAATAACTCTACTGATGATGTAGTAACTACAACAGTAGACCAAGTTGTAGATTATATTGATAATGATATTGGATTAAATGAAGTTGAAAATACTAACACAGAGAATCATTCTTGGAATCCTGCAACAGTAAATAATGTAACTAGTGTAGGAGATGACTTCAAAGGATTATTATCTGCTGATTCATTAACTGAAGGTAAATTACAAGATTATAAAGATATAAGCTACTTTGGTACAGGAAAATCTAATGTGGTATTATCTACAAATGAAAATATTAAGCATAAACAATCTGGAGATAATTTGACTGGAGGTAATGAGTATCACACCTATTTGAAGGATATTACTGGTAAATCATTAACGAAAGACGAGACAGGAACAATTTCAGAAACACAAGCTAGATATAAAGTTGATACTACTATTGATACTGTAGATAAATATAATCCAGACTTAACGAAAGCGTTAATACCAATATCAGCTAGTCTTGATGACTCATCAAAATCAACAGCTTCAATAGATATTACAATGTCTAAGACAGTAAGTAGTGGTGGAGATAGTGAAAGCTTAAGATTTGATAACTTAGCTGAAATTTTAGTATACTCTAATACTGCTGGTAGAATAGATGTAGAGGCAATTCCAGGAAATGCTATAGAGATAGCTAGAAAAGCAATAAGCGATGGCGGATTTGGAGGTTCAAGTTTCTATTGGGCAGCAGGATATAGTAGTATAAAGAATGAAACAGGCGAAGTGCTAGATGGCGATAAAGACTCAAGAGAAGAAGATGAAACATTACCTGAAAGAGATGCTGATGCTACAGAATATGTAACATTAACAGAACCAACAGGTTTAAGTGTAAGTATGGAAACAAGTAATAAGATGTTGATTGTTACGATAATAGCAACAGCAACAACAGCAGTGGCAATAGTTATAATTCCAATTGTTACAATAGTCTATGATAGAAATAGAAAAAAGCGTAAGATGGAAGAGTAATCTTAAAAAACAAAAACACGATTTAAGAAATTTCTAAATCGTGTTTTTGGGATTTTGTGTTAAATATAATATTACAAAAATTATTTTTTACCGTAGGGGCGATTATCAATCGCCCGTTTTTACCAACAAAATAAGACAAAATATATGTCAAAAGACATAATGGCAGGTTGCCTTCGGAGAACGGGCGATTGATAATCGCCCCTACGGATTTGTTTTTTATTTTTTTATTAAAATTTTATAGAAAATTAATAAAAAAGTAAAAAAAATGTAATATATTTGCAATAAACCATTGAAAATTTCCAAATAAAGGTGTATAATAATATTGTATGATTGGGTAAAAAGGCGAATTTTACGTTATGAAAATTGTAAATTACTAACTCAAAAATACATATAAATTTGATGTAGAAAAAACATAGGAGGATGTTGATATGTTTAAAAATAGTAGAAAGGTAAAAGTTTTGACTGCTTTGGTTCTTGTCCTTACAATGCTGTTTGCAAATATGTTTACAATAGTTGAATACGCGGCAAGTTCTTTAGGAAAACTAGATTCAAAAAACAGTCATAAAAATGTCGAATATGATGTTACTTTTGTCGAAGAAAATGAAGACAAAGGTTATGAATATTCTACTAGGATGGATGATGATAATCTAGGTATTAGATTAAAGGTAGATGTAAAAGATGTAGGATATTTGAAAAATGCTAGTATTTCGATAGAATCAGAAAATGGACTTAATTTTGAAATGGGAGAAATTAAAGAATCTGATTTAGTTCAAAAAATGAATAATAATACTGTGGTATTAAATCAGATAAATAGTGAAGATGATTTAGATGTTATTATCCCAATTACATATAAAGATTCAAATTCTATTGATAACTTAAGCAAAATAATATCTGCTAAATTATCTGGTATATATGTAGATAATAATGGTGATGAAAATAAAATCTCAGAAGAAGTTAAGTTAAGACTTACTTGGAATATAAATTCTGAATTAAATATTTCATCTGAACTTACAAAATATATCCCATATAATTCAGAGAATAACTCAGGTGTTATAGTTCAAACTGCTGTTAAATTAAACATTCCTACAAATAGTGAATTAGTAGGAAATGAAGAAATAAAAATTGGTGCTCTAACTTTAGATGGAATGAGTATTGATAAAATAACAGTAATTAGAACTAATGAAGGTGAATTTTCAGATGATGATTGGAATTATGATGAAAAAGAAAACATGATTTCAATTAATGTTGATAATAAAAAGGCTGAAGAGTTTGAAAAAGAAGAATTCTTAATTACTTATGTATTTAAAGGTAATGAAGAAGAAAGTTTACCAATTACATTAAATAGTAAAATTACAGCTATGATTAAGATGTTTGGAAGTAATGAAGAAATGAGTGCTGAAAAAGATGAGTTATACACAGTTTCTGAAAAAGTTGGGGAAATCGTTAGTGTAAATTCAGAATTTTCAGAAGATGTTTTAAGTAAAGGTAATGTTATAGCTGATAAATATAATGAAGAAAAACAATATACTACTAACTATGTTATAAATCATAGAATAAACATATCTTCAAAAGATTTAATAGAAAAAATTTCTATTACTGATATAGATGAAAAATTTAGTGTAGATGAAAATACTTCTTATTCTACAATAAATAGTTCAAAATATAAAATGGTGAAAGTTTCAAAAGAAGAATTTGAAAATATTTTAGGAACTGATGGTAAAATCTCTATTATAAGTAGAGGTGAAGAGGTTGCAAGTATTTCAAAAGATTCTGAAACTGATTCAGAGAACAATTATATAATTTCTATAACTAAAGATTTAGCTAGTGCTACAATAAATACTACAGCTCCTATTGCAGAGGGTAATTTAAATATTAAAGTAGAAAAAGAAATAAAAGATACTGAATTTTCTATTCCTGAAATTAAGTCTTGGAATGAAATTCAATATGAAGCAAAAGGAGATGTTTATTTAGCAGGAGATACACAAAATACTGTTTCTCAAAATAAAGCTTCTATCAAACTAGAAAATACTGCTACTAATGCTAATCTTTCTATAAATAGAAATTCTTTAGGAACTATAGTAAATAATGAAAATGTAGAGCTTAAGATTAGTTTAAATAATGATAAACTTGGAACTGATTTTTATAAAAATCCTAAATTTGAAGTTATTCTTCCAGAAAATATTGAACTTGTAACTTTGAAAAATGTTGCTATCGCAAATGCGGAAAATGATTTTAAAATAGCTGGTGTCGGTGCAACTGCTGAAAATGGAAGAGTAGTAATAAGAGTAGATTTAGATGGAACTCAAAGTAAATATCCTTTAAATAATTTAACTGATGGTACTAATATTATTATTAATACTGATATGACTTTAGATTTACTTACTCCTTCTAAAGAAGATACAATTATTATGAATTATACAAACGAAGATGTTACTGATTATACTAATAAAAATGGAGATGTAGGTTCGTCTGATACTAAGATTGCTTATACAGCTCCAACTGGTGTTATAACAGTAAACTCAACATCTAACTATAATGATAATAATTCTAAGATAACTTCAGTAGAACAAGGAAAAGTTACTGATAAGATTGAAATATTTGATGAAGAAAAAGTAGCTACTATGGATATCTTAGTTATGAATAATAATCAAAATATCTGCAGAGATGTAAAGATACTTGGAAGAATTCCTTTTAAAGGAAATAAAGATATAAAAACAGGTGAGGATTTAGGAACTACAGTTGATACAACTTTAGTTTCACAACTTGTTCCAAACCCTGAAAATAAAGCAAATGTTACTATTTATTATTCAGAAAATGGAATGGCAACAGATGACTTAGAAAATAGCGAAAATGGATGGACTACTGATGTAACTGATTTTTCTAAGGTAAAATCATATTTAATAGTTACTAATAATTATGAGATGGCTCCTTCTGATGTTTTAAGATTTTCTTATGAATATAAGATTCCAGGAAATCTAGAACATAATAATAATATTTATGGTTCTTTTGCAGCTATATTTAATAATGTAACTGAGGTTGCTGAAAATATGGAAGTTGCTACTCCAGATTTAGTAGGTCTTACTACAGGAAAAGGTCCTAACTTATCTATAGAGACTAAAGTAAATGTAGGAAATGGTGAATCTGTAAAAGAGTATGAAAAAATTAAATATTCAGTAAGTATTAAAAATACTGGTGAAGAAACTGCAAAAGATGTTGTAGCAAAGACTGAGCTTCCTAATGGTACAAGTTTTGTAGAATATCAAAAACAAGGTTCTATTTATGAAGAAAAAGGATGGAAGTATAAAGACGGAAAAGAAAATAAAATAGAAGTAGATGAAATTAAACCAGGTGAGACAAAGACAGCAGAATTTTTCGTAGAAGTAAATAAATTATCTGAAGATAATAATGAGCTTGTATGGAAAACTGATGTAACTGCTAAAGATTTAGCTAAGACATTAGAATCAGAAGAAATTGTAAATCCAATAGAAAATGCTACAGTTGTAACTGATGAATATACTGAAACAATTTCTGAAATTATTCAGGAAAATGATGAGATTGTATATAAAATCGCTGTAAAGAATACATCAGATTCTGATTTACAAAATGTAAAAGTAGAAAAAGACTTACCAAGTTTATTAAAATATAGTGAAAATTATGTTCAAGATTTTGACAAAGACTTAAATCTAGTAAAAAATACAAATGGATGTAATTATGATATGGATAATAGAAAGGTTACTTGGACAATTGATAATATTAAGAGTGGTTCTACAAAATATGTTGTTTTAATAGCTGTAGCTGGTAATTTATCTGGAAATACATATGAAGATAAAATATCTACAAACTCAAAAGTAACTGTTAATTCAGAGAATTATTATACAGGTGATGTATCTGAAACTTTAGCTAGACCTAAATTAGTAGTTAAACAATCTTCTCTTCAAGATGGTGAATATTTAAAAGAAGGTGAAGTTGTAGATTATAGTATTACTGTTAAGAATGAAGGTATTGTACAAGCAAACCAAGTTGAAGTAACAGATCTTTTACCAGAAGAGTTAAATGTAAAGAGTTTAAGTTATAAGATAGACGGAGTTGATGTTTCAAGACCAATTTCTAGAAATGAAGATACTATAGTTTATACAAGTATAGCTCCTAATAGTGAACTTACAGTTAATGTAGCTGCTACTGCGAATAATATAGCTCAAAAAGAAAGAACGGTTTCTAATGTTGCTAAAGTAGAGAGTTCAAATTCAGATACTGTTAATACAAATAAAGTAACTAATATAATTGAAAAATCAGCAGTTAATTCAGAAACAGTTCAAGATAATGATTTTATAAATGGACAAACTAATAATAGTAACAATACCACTGAGATTCAAAATATTAGTGTTAATGATGAATCAAAATATAAAATAACTGGTACAGCTTGGCTTGACTCAAATCAAAATGGACAAAAAGATGAAGGCGATGTTGGATTAGAAGGAATAGAGGCTAGTGTATATAATGCTTCTACTGGAAAGAAAGTAAAAACAGTTTCAACATCAAGTTCAGGAGAATATGTATTTAGTAATTTACCAAATGGAAATTATTATGTAGTATTTTATTATAACTCTAGTAGATATGGATTAGCAGATTATAAGAAAGAAAATGTAACTGAAAATCTAAATTCAGATGTTATTAGTTCACAAATAGAAGAAAATGGTACTGCTAGAAATGTTGGTGTTACTGATACAATAACAATTTCTAATGGTAGTGTTTCAAATGTAAATATTGGTTTAATTGCTGCTAGTATATTTGATTTATCAATGAATAAGACTATTTCAAAAATAACTGTTCAAAATGATAATGGAACTAAAGCTTATGATTTTGATAATCAAACTTTAGCTAAGATTGATATACCAGGAAAATATTTATCTAGTACAAAAGTTATTGTTGAATATAAATTGACTGTAAAAAATGAAGGCGATGTAGAAGGATATGCTAAGAAAATAGTTGATTATATGCCAGAAGGAATGGAATTTACTACAGAACTAAATCCAAATTGGTATGAGGGTTCTGATGGAAATCTTTATAATGAAGAATTGGCTAATACACCATTAGTTAAAGGCCAAGAAAAGACTGTTACATTGATTCTAACTAAGGAAATGACAGAAAATAATACTGGTATTGTAAATAATATAGCTGAAATATCTGTAGCTTATAACAAACTTGGTATTTCAGATAGAGATTCAACTCCAAATAATAAAGCTCAAAATGAAGATGATTTTGGAAAGGCAGATGCAATCTTATCTATAAATACTGGTGATACATTAATTTATATATCTGCTATAGTAGTTATAGCAATAATTGCGATTACGATATTAATAGTAATCAGAAAGAATAGGTTTAAGATTAAATGGTATTTTGAAAAAAAGGAGGTGGATTAATATGAATCGCAAGAAAATATTTTTAGAAATTGTAATATTTATATTAATTACCGTCCTAGCTGTTATTGGATATCATGTAACTGCAACTGTTACTACTGAAATGGCGTCAGAAGGTATTGGTTACCCTTCAGGATATCCAGTTATAACTTATAATGATTTAATTAAACAATTTAACTTACTTTGTTCTGGACATGATATAGCTCTTCCAGGAGAAGCTTCTACTGTAGTTACATCAGGTGACTATTCAAGAGCAATACCTGTTCCAGAAGAAGATGAAATAGCTTTTACTACTGGAGAGGTTGGATATAGAAGAAATCCATATAGTGCTACAACTAGTAAAACTTTAGGTAGATATACAAGTAGTGGACCTGTAACTGCAGTTCCAGAGGAAGCTTATATATTATCTGAGATGACTGAAAATACTAATGGAAATACAGCAACTGTTTTTAATAGAACTAATAGAAAATATACAGGTGAAATAAATAGTTCTTATGAAATGAATATTAATGGTGAAACTGTATATGGAGTAGATATAGATGATAATGGTCAACCAAAAGATTATGTACTTAAAGAAGGAAATGATTATTTCTATATTGAAACAGCTTCTGTTGGTAGTGATTATTTCCCATATACTTATGTACAGCAAGCTTGGTGGAGTACACCTGCAGGTAGTAAAGGTACTCCTGTAAAACAAAATAGTTTTTCTAGTGAAGCAAAAGCTTTTGAAATTTATTTAAATAGTGTAAGAAATGGATCAGGAACTACTAATAAAACTGTAACTGTAAATGGTAAAACAGTAACAGTACCTGCTCCAGAAATTAAATTTAATGTATCTTCAAATAAGAATAATGCTTTAGTAAGATATGATTCAGAGAGAAGACAATATTTAATTGGACCTTTTAGTATTAATTATCAAGAATGGGTAACAAACTCTTCTGATAGAGGAGAAGTAATGTTTTCAGGAATTTCTAATATGACTATTAAAGGTACAAAAGTAAATGGAAATTCTTCTCAAGAAGTTGAAATCGATGATTCTAAATGGGATATAGAATATAAAAATGTAAGAGAAGAAGCTGGAGCACTTGCTGAATATCCACATGATGGTGAAGAATTCTATATTCGTTTAGATTATATGGAAGATATAACTAAAATTAGTGATATTAAAGTTGACTTTAAATATATGAATGCTGGTGCTACTTATGAGAATTTAAAAGGTACATATAATATTGTATCTTGGACTCCTAAAACAGAAGTGGCTTCTGATGGATTATTCCCAACATATATTCATACTTTAGAGTGTACAGCAATAGATAATAGAAGATCACAACCATTTTCTTTAGGATTAGAGGCTGCTAGATGGTATGAAGATGCATCATATTCATTATTTAATGGTATATTAAGATATCCAGTACCTGATGAACCAAATACACCAGATGAACCAATACCACCAGCTACACCAACTCCTCCATATGACACAGATAAGACACCACCATATACACCAGATGGTGGCGATGATGACGACGATGATGATGATGGTGATGGTGAGGATGAAATAGAACTTACAATTCCTATGTCAGGTGAGGTTTGGATTGATAATGAAAAAGACAAAGCTAATGGAAGTTTAGTAGATGGTAAACGTGATGAAGGAGAATCAGGATATAAAAATGCTGAAGTTTATGTATATAAAGTATCAAGAGATTCTTCAGGAAAAGAAACAAGTAGAGAATTAGCTAAGATATATGATGAGTCTGGAGAAAAGGAATTAACATTCCCTATATATACTGATGAAAATGGTAATTATAAAATTCCAAAAATGTTAGTTCCTGGTACAGAGAAAAAGAATGATGATGAAATTATTTATGATGTAGTATTTAAATATGATGGACAAAATTATACATCATCTGCAGTTCTACCTACTGCAAATGGTGATGTAGCAACTTATATAAATGCTTCAAGAGCTGATAAAGATAGTAAATATTCTAAAGACTCTTTAGCAAAGGAAAATAGTGATATTAGAGCTAAATTTAATCAAAAATTTGAAACTATCACAGGTGGAAATCCTATTGATGAACAAGGAAATACTACAGGATATGCTGGAGATATGAAATTAGATTATACTTCTGAAACAGTTTCAAATGATGTTGCTAGTAAGAGAAAATCTTCACTTGTAACTATTGATGGAAATGGACATATTTTAGATCAATATAAAATAGATGCTTCTACAGCAAATGCTGGACTTTACTTCCCAGTAAATCATAAGATTACAAAGGATGATGCTGATGAAGTAACTCAAACAGTTGAAAAGAGCGGAAAAGTTACAAAGACTAAATATTATACAATTTATAATTATATGTTACATATTAATTTAGCTGTTAAATACAGACAAGAATCTGATTTAGGTATTTCTAAAGATTTATATAAAGCTAATATAGTTGTAAATGAAAAAGAAGTTACTAAGAAATATAATTCATTAGTTGATTTTGAATCAGATGAATATGCTGAATTCTTAAATATTCAATTAGAAAACGCTAAGACTGCTAATTATACAGTAGGATTATATAGTTCTGATTATGAATATAGATCAAAAGTATATGAGACATCTAGTGATCAAGTAAAGGCCATAAAAGGTGATACAGAACTTAAATTATATTTAACTTATAAAATTTCTCTTTTCAATGAAGGAACTTATGATATGGTTATAAATAGCATTAATGATTACTATGATAAGACATTTACATTAATAACTGAAAATCAAACTGCTAATATATTTGATGGAACTAATAGAACTGCTAAAGTTGTAGCAGAACCATCTTACTATAGAGTTATTGGAAGAGAAGATGTTCCAAAATATGATTATACTTCAAATGGTATGGATAACTTTAGTTGGAACACGGCTGAACAACAAAGCAAAAATAGTAGTTATAAACAAGGAAATATAACTGCATTTAATGGAATAAAATTAAAATCTGGTGAACAATTACAATTGTTTGTAACTTATGAAGTAAATCAAAATGGTATTAAAAATGGTACTAGGGAATCTGAATTATTAGGTGAAAAGAATAATGTAGCTGAAATTGCAAGTTATTCAAGTTACAATACTGATGGTACAGTTGCAGGTAGAATAGATAGAGATTCAGCTCCTGATAATATTGATTTAAATAAAGTTACTGACAAGGCTTGGTATGAAGATGAAACAGAATCAGCACCAGCAGCAAGAATAGTTTTAAATGATTTTGAGAGAGAAATAAATGGTGTTGTTTGGGAAGATAATGAAACTGAGACTATTGATTATGGACAAAAGGTTGGTAATGGAATCTTTGATAATGGTGAGACTACAATACCAAATATAGATGTTCAATTAGTTGAAAAGATTAATATTGATGGAATTGAATATGAGAAGATTTGGACAGAAGAGGATATTAAGAAATACTTTAGTTTAACTGATAGTGATATGTCAAATTATAAATTAGATGTAGTTACTGGAAATGACGGTGTATATAACTTTAAGGGTGTACTTGCAGGAAACTATGTAGTAAGATTTAAATATGGTAACAAAGAAGATGTTGTTAAATACAATGGTCAAGATTATAAGAATACTGCTTATCAAGCAGGTATGACTGATTTAAATCAAGAATGGCAAGATATTAAATCTACTGCTGATGTAAATAAATCTAGAGTTTCTGATGCTAGAGATTATGAGCTTCAAAGAATGAAAGTTGTAGCTTACTCTAGAACAATTGGAAATAAAGTTGGTACAGTTTTAGAGAGTGCTGATAATGGTAATAATCATAATGATTTAATTGCTAATACTCAGATGGTTGCTAATACTGCTAAGATGAATTTAGAGATTGAGCCAGAAGACTTTATTGAAAATGGTCAAATGAAATTAGTTGATGGAAAAGCAAGTTATACTTATACAGTAAAAGATATAGACTTTGGTTTAGAGAAGAGATCTGAGACAGCATTAGAACTTAAGAAAATGATTTCTGAAATTACTTTATATAAATTAGATGGTTCAGAAGAGATCTTAAAAGTTGTATTTAATGATGATGGAAGTATTGATGTAGATAAATCTTCTCAAGCTGATAGATTATTAAATATACCAGAAAGCAACAATGTTCAAGGTGTTAAATATGTAAATATTGAAAAATCATATTTGAATAATTTATCAATTAAGGTTGGTTATAAGATTAAAGTTACAAATACTTCTGAAGTTGATTGGACAGGTGAACTTGCAAATTATACAAAATCTGATGACATTTTAGCGAAGGTTTTAGAATTAGAAGAAACAGATGAATATAAATCTGGTAAGATTACTTATGGTACTTATGTAGGTAATAATTACTATACAAATAAAATTGCTTCTTCTGATAAGATAGTAACAACTAATGTAGAACAAGTTATTGATTATATTGATAATGATATTGCTATGGATGAGACAGAGAATTTAAATACTGAAAATCATGCTTGGAAGTCAATTACTGTAGAAGAGTTAAAGAATAATGAGTTATTATCTGATTCTGTATATAATACTGATGGTATGATTGTTGATGATAAGGGTGTATCTTTTGAAGGAACTGGTAAAGCTAATATAGTAGTTTCTGAGGATATTAATTATAATGCTTCATTATTATCAAGCTTAGTACCTGAGAGTGCTGAAGGTTTAGGTACAACTAGTGGAGAAATTAGAATAAGTACTTCTAAGACTACTTCTGGTGAAACTGATTCTAATAATTTGAATTTCGATAATATTGCTGAGATATTAAGTTATTCTAATACTGTAGGTAGAAGGGATATGAATAGTGTTCCTGGTAATGCTGAACCTTCTAGAGGTGCTTATATAGCTGCTACTGGTTATGATGAAGGCAGAATAGTAGAAGATTATGATGGTGCTAAAGAGATATCTGTTAATGGAGAAGTAAAACATCTAAATGGTGAAAGAGATGCAGGTGCTACTGATGTATTAACATTTACTGATCCTACTGGTATTGCTCCTCAAGAGGTACAAAAGGATAATTATACATTTGTAATAATGATTGCAGGAATTGTTCTTGCAGGTGGAATTTTCGTAATCAAGAAATTCATCGTAGATAGACATTAAATTTAATATATTTTAAGAACATGAGGTTTTTTACCTCATGTTCTTTTTTGGGGTTCGATTTTGGAATGTATGGAGAATGTGCAGTGCGATATGTAGGGCGGGCAAACGGGCGGAGACAAGCCCCGCCCCTACAACGTCCGCCAATCAAAAACCAAAACAGAACCAAATGCAAACCGTAAGGGCGATTTTAATCGCCCGGAAAAAATATTTTGATATTCCTTACGTAAAAAATTATTATTTACTTTTGAGAGATAATGTGTTATAAATTATAAAGATTTTGTTTAAGGAGTTTTTATATGGAAAATGAAGATAGATTAATTAAATGTTTAGCTTATGGGGGAAAGGTTAGTGTTACTTTAATTAAGAGTACTTCTTTGGTTGATGATGCAAGGAAGATTCATGATTTGAGTCCAACTGCTACTGCAACATTAGGAAGAGTTTTAACAATGGCTGAGCTTATTGGTGCTGGGATTAAGAGTGATAAGGAAAGTATAACTATTCAAATGAAAGGAAATGGACCAATTGGTAGTATTGTTTGTGTTGCAAATCATGGACTTAAAGTAAAAGGATATGTTCAAAATCCACATGTAGAATTACCTATAAGGGATGATGGTAAGATTGATGTAGGTGGTGCTGTTGGTAAAGATGGGTTTATAAATATTATTAAGGATATGGGACTTAAGGAGCCTTATATTGGTATTACTCCTATTATCACTGGTGAGATTGCTGAAGATTTTGTTCATTATTTTGCTGAGTCTGAACAGCAACCGACTGTTGTAGCTTTGGGGGTTTTAGTCAATAAAGATGGTGTTAAATCTGCTGGAGGGTATATTGTAACATTAATACCTGATGCTGATGAGGATGTGATTAGTAGTTTAGAAAAGAATATTGAGAATGTTCCTCCTATTAGTAGTATGCTTGAGAAAGATATGGAGTTGGAGAATATTGCTGAAGTTGTGACTGGCGATAATAATTTATTTATTCTAGAGAATGATTTTGTTCCAAAATATGAGTGTGATTGTAGTGAGGAGAGGTTTGAGAAAGGGTTAATTTCTTTAGGACGAGATGAGTTAAAAGAGATTTTAAATAGTGGTGAGGATATAGAAACTGTGTGTAATTTTTGCAATAAGAAGTATGTTTTTGATAGGAATCATATTGACAAAATTATTAATAAAAAACAGTAGGGGCGATTATCAATCGCCCGCAATTCAAAGTTTGTTCTATATATGTCAAATAGAACGTAGGGGCGATTATCAATCGCTCGCAATTCAAAGTTTGTTCTATATAATGTCAAATGGAACGTAGGGGCGATTATCAATCGCC